>DASQDJ010000024.1:0-8963 GCA_035634215.1 Solirubrobacterales bacterium
CGTCGCGCACGCCGTCGGCGGCGCGGTCGGGTCGGCCGAGCCACGCGCCGATCGCCAGCGCCATCGCCCACCAGGTCGCGCCGACCAGGAGCGTCGTCGTGTCGTCGGCCTGTCCGGCCGCGATGGCCGCGACCGCGCCGAGCGCCGTCGCCTCGGCGCCGGCCAGGAACACGGTGAGGCGGAGCAGGTCGGTGTAGGGCACGGCGGTTGTCTATCGCGCCAGCGCTTCGAGGATCGCCAGCCACCCGGCCGGACCGTCCACCGTCAGATCCGATTCCCGCGCGAGCTCGCTCGGTCCCTCCGCCGACAACACCCCGACGCAGACGGCGCTCTCCAGCTCGCCGCGCTCGCGCATCGCGCGCAGCCCCGCGAAGGCGTCCAGGTCGGTTCGGTCGTCGCCGGCGTAGAGCGCGTGGCGGGGTCGCGCCCGCGAGAGCAGCTCGGCCACGGCGATGTCCTTGCCGATCGCCAGCGGCGGGCGCAGCTCGAGGACCTTGCGACCCCAGTGGATGGCGAGCCCGTCCGCCTCGGCCGCCTTGGCGATCTCGCGTGCCCGCGCCTCGGCCGCCGCCTCGTCCGCGGCGCCGCGCCAGTGCAGCGCCTGGATCGGCCCCTTGTCCTCCGGCCGCAGCCCGGCCGTGCCGAGCGGCCCGCGGGCGACGCTCGCGACGAGCTCCCTGACCCGTGGCTCCCACTCGAGGGCGCCGCGGCTCGGGCTGGCGGCTCCCTCGCCCGGCCACAGCACTTCCATGCCGTGGTTGCCGGCGTAGGCGAGCTCGCTCAGCCCCACCAACCGCCGCGCCTCCTCCACCTGGCGGCCGGAGACGCAGCCGACGACGGCAAAGCGCTCGCTCAGCCGGCGCAGCGCCTCGGTCGCCGCCGCGGGGACCGCCGCCTGCTCGGGGCGCGAGACGATCGGGGCCAGCGTGCCGTCGACATCGGTGAGGACCGCGGCGCTCTCGGGCGCCGCCCGGAACGGCTCCAGCAGCGCGCTCGCGTCGCCACTTCGCGTTCCCTGCTCGCTCGGCACGGCTCTAGTATCGCCTCCGGTGCCCACGGACCGACTCCTGAAGCTGGCCGCGATCGGCACCCTGGCCGGAGTCTTCAGCGGCCTCTTCGGCGTCGGCGGCGGCACGGTGATCGTGCCGCTGCTGATCCTCTGGTTCGGCTACGGCGAGCGGCTCGCCACCGGCACGAGCCTGGCGGCGATCGTCGTCATCGGGCTGCTCGGCGCCGCCGCGCAGGGCGGCATCTACGGCAACGTCCACCTCGAGACCGGCCTGCTCCTCTCGGTGCCGGCGATCGGCGGGGTCGTCCTCGGCACGGCGATCCAGCAGCGCATCCCACAGCGCGCCGTCTCCCTCCTCTTCGCCGCGCTGCTTGTCGGCATCGCGATCGCGCTGGTGATCCCATGAGCGAGCTGCTCGCCGCGCTCGTCGCCGTGGCAGGCGGGATGGCTGGCGGCCTGGTCGGGGTCGGCGGCGGCGTCCTCTTCGTCCCCGCCCTGACGATCTTCCTCGGCCTCGACCAGGTCGACGCGGAGTCGACCTCGCTGTTGATGATCGTCCTCGTCGCCCTGGTCGGCAGCTGGCGCCAGCACGGCTACGGCAACGTCGACCTGCGCGACGCGGCCACGGTCGCCGCCCTCTCGCCGTTCGGAGTCCTGCTCGGCGTCGTGGTCGCGAACTCCGTTCCGCAGCGGGCGCTCGAGCTTTCCTTCGCCGCGCTGGCCCTCTACTTCGCTTACGGCTTGGCGAAGAGGGCGCTGTACGCTCAATAGATGGAGTCGCTCAACTGGGTTGGGGAGGTGCCGCAGCTGCGCTCGCCCCTGCTGATCTGCGCCTTCAGGGGCTGGAACGACGCGGCCGGCGTGGCCTCGGGGGCGCTGGAGGCCCTGGCCGAGTCGTTCGATCCCGAGCCGATCGCCGAGGTCGACCCCGAGGAGTACTTCGACTTCCAGTCGACCAGGCCGACGATCCTTCTCACCGAGGGGCAGACGCGCCGCATCGACTGGCCCCAGAACGACCTGATCGCGGTCCGCGTCCCGGGCGCCGAACGGGACCTCGTCCTCTTCGACGGAACCGAGCCGAACCTGCGCTGGCGCACGTTCTCGGAGACCGTCGCGACCGCGGCCGACGCGCTCGGCGTCGAGATGGTGATCACGCTGGGGGCGCTCGTCGCCGAGGTCTCGCACACCCTGCCGGTCCCGATCACCGGCCTCGCCTCCGACGAGCAGCTGATCGAGGACCTCGACCTGCAGCGCTCCAGCTATGAGGGCCCGACCGGCATCGTCGGCGTCCTCCACGACTGCTGCCGCCAGCTCGGCATGAGCTCCGCCTCGCTGTGGGCGGCGGTCCCGCACTACGTTGCCGCCGTCCCCAACCCCAAGGCGACGCTGGCGTTGCTGCGGCGGCTGGAGGGGCTGACGGGCATCGCGGTCGACGCGACCGAGCTCGAGGAGGAAACCGAGAGCTACGAGGAGCAGATCGGCCGTGCCGTCGCGGCCAACCCGGAGATCGCCGAACTGGTCGACCGGATCGAGGCGGCTCAGGCCGAGCAGCTCGGCGAAGAAGCGGGCGAGCTGCCCTCGGCCGACACGATCGCCCGCGAGTTCCAGCGCTTCCTGCAGCAGCGCCGCGGCGACGAGAACTAGCGCCGCGTACCGATCGCCGCGGCCCGCTCAGCTCTCCGCGGCGGGGCAGACCAGCTTGTAGTCGCACCAGCCGCAGACGGTCGGCGACGGGCGCGGCTCGAAGTCCTGGCCGAGGATGCCCTCGCCGACCTGCAGCACCGTGCGCTCGACCCGCTCGGCGTCGTCGGAGCGGACCGGGGCCGCCACCTTGTCGGCGTCGAGCACGTAGTAGTAGCTGCCGGTGCTCGCCTCGACCTCCCACGCCTCGCGCGCCGCCAGCCGGTACAGGGCGAGCTGCAGGTCGCTCTCCAGGTCGGCCTCGCTCTTGCGCTCGCCGGTCTTGTAGTCGATCAGCTCGTGGTCGCCGCCCGGCAGGCGGTCGACCCGGTCGACCCGGCCGCGCACGTGGTGCTCGCCGATCTTGATGTCGAACTTGCGCTCCAGCCAGACGGGCGCGCCTTCGGCCTCTCGCTCGCGCTCCCAGTAGAGGCGCATCGCCTCGCGGGCCCGGTCGCGGAACTGCAGCTCGTCGTCGCTGGACCCGAAGCCGGAGCGGCGCCAGCCCGCCTCGAAGAGGTCCATCAGTCGCGGCAGCCCTTCCTCCTCGCCCTCCTTGTGGAAGCGCTCGAGGACGTTGTGGATGAGGATGCCGAAGCGCTGGTTGATCGTCGGCTCCTGCGGGATGCCGAAGACCCGGCCGAACTTGTACTTCAGCGGGCACGTGAGGTAGAGGTCGAGGTCGGAGGCCGAGAGGCTGAGGCCGCCGTCGCCACGGCGGGGCAGGAAGCCCTGCAGCGACGGCTCCTGGCGGGCGGCGATCAGCCGCCGTCGGCCCTCGCGCTCGCGCTCGGAGTCGAGCAGGTAGGCGTCGAGCGCGGAGGCGTCCAGCTCCGCCTGCTGCTCGGGGGTCGCCACCTGGCGCAGCAGCCCGTTGACCGCCTCGACCGCCTCGGCCGTCGCCTCGTCGCCCGGCCGCTGGGCGAGCGCCGCCAGCTTCAGCAGCTCCAGGTAGCGGGCGATCGCCCGGTTGACGTCGACCGCGGTGTCGAGCCGCGGCTCCGACAGCTCGCGACCGGCCCGCCACGAGGCCTCCAGCACCTCCTCGCGCAGCATGCGGTAGGTCGCGTGCAGGCCCTCGGCCGGCCCGAAGAGCTCCTCCTGGTGGGTCTCCTCCTCGGCCCCGGCGGCGGCGAGCGCGGCTTCGTAGAAGGGCGAAGGCCCGAGCTCGCGGCGGTCGTCGCGCTCCACCCGGGCCAGCACCAGTCCCGAGCGGGCGGGCCAGCCGATTCGCTCGCTCGCGGCGCCGCGCTCGAGGCCAGCGGCGAAGACGTGCTCGAACTCCCTGCCCTTGGCCGCCTCACGGGCGAGGCCCTGCACCGCTTCGGGGGCCGGCGGGTCGGCGCCCCCGGCCGGCTCGACGCCGGCCTCCGCCACGGCGCTGAGGTGGCGGACGAAGTCGCGGGTCGAGCCGTGCGGCTGGCGCCGCGCCCAGGCGGCGGCCAGCTCGGCGAGGCGTGCCAGCCCGAGCAGCCGCTCGGCGACCTCGGGCTGGGCGGCGAAGAGGCGCTGGCGGCGCAGCCCCACCGCCTCGATCAGCCGCCGCACGAAGACGTCGGCGCGCCGCTCCTCCATCGCCGCCGACGCGGTGCCGTAGAGCTTCAGGAAGGACTGGATCCGCTCGCGCGCCTCGGGGGGGATCTGCGGGCTCTCGAGCGCCGCCTCGCAGCCGGAGACCATGTCGAGCTTGCGGCGCCGCGCGATCGTCGTCAGCCGCGCCAGGTCTGCGGAGCGCAGCTCGACCGGCGGCCGGGTCAGCGCCCGCGCCGCCGCCGCCGAGTCGGCCGGGTCGACGAGCACGCGCAGCCAGGCGATCGCGTCGCGGACCTCGGGCCGCTGGAAGAGGGCCGCCGGCCCGGCGAGGTGGAAGGGGATGCCGCGCTCCTCCATAGCCGCGGCGATCGGGCCGCCGCGCGCCGCGGGTTCGTCGACCAGGACTCAGATCCGCTCGGCCGGGGTGCCGTTGGCGATCAGGTGCTCCGCTTCGCGGGCGATCGCCTGCGCCTGCGCCCGCTCGTTCGCGCAGCGCCAGAAGCGCAGGGACGGCTCGCGGAAGCGGCGCTCGAGGACGATCGCGTCGCCGTCGGGGTGCGCCGATCGGTACCAGCCGGCCACCTCGGACTCGGCCTGAAGGGCATAGAGGTGGTTGGGGTTGTCGGCGGCGAGAGAGGCGAGGATCGCCCGCTGCGCCGGCATCGTGTCCTCCAGCTCGTCGGCCATCAGGTGCTCGAAGCGGGAGGCGATCCCGGCGCGGACGTCCGGCCGCTCGGCGAGCAGCTTGTTGAGGGTGAGGAAGACGTCGCCGCGGTCGAGGCTGCCGGCAGCGGCGAGGATCCGGTCGTGGGCGGCGACCAGCTCGCGCAGCTCCTCGTCGGGCGGGTCGGCGCCGGCCTTCAGGGAGTCGATCCGCTCCAGCAGGCGCGCCAGGAGGCCGGCGGGATTGCCGCGGATCTCGTGGGCGCGCAGAGGCAGCTCGTCGAGCCGGTCGAGCAGCATCGCCAGCCGCTCCGCCGGGCCGAGCACGTCGAAGAAGGGATCGAGGCCGGCCGCGGTGGAGTGCTCGCGCAGCAGTCGCTCGCAGAGCTCGTCCCAGGAGCCGATCCAAAGCTCCTCGTAGGGCGGCTCGAGCAGCGCTTCGGCACGCCGCCGCAGCGACTTGGTCCCGGCCCGCGAGGAGGCGAAGACGAGGACGCGCTCGGGCGCGACCCCGTCGGCGGTGAGGCCCGCCAGCCGGCGGGCGAGCGCCTCGGTCTTGCCGGTGCCGGGCTCCCCCACCAGCAGCATCGGGCCGGCGCGGTGCTCGACCGCCCGTCGCTGGCTGTCGGCTAGGGCGAGCATGTTCCAACGCTACCGGTCTGGCGTCCCCTGACCGGCGCGGGGCGGTGTCCTCGGTCGGCCAAATAGCGCTGCTATTCGGCCTCCCTGCGTCCTACCCCCGCTTGGTCCGGGAACGCCATCCTTAGGATGCCGCCGATGGACGTCCTCGACGCCGACTGGCCGGCGATCTGCCGCCGCATCGTCGCCGCCCAGCGGGAGGTGCTCGAGCGCACTCCCGGGATCGCCGAGCGGACCGCCTACGAGGGGGTCGGCGAGGGTGGCGACAACACCCTCGTCATCGACCGCGAATGCGAGGACGTGGTCTTTGCCGAGCTCGAGGCGCTGGGCGGGGAAGGCGCCTCGTTCGTCGCGGTCTCCGAGGAGCGCGGCGAGGTGGCGTTCGGCGAGGGCGGGTCGGCGCGGGTCGTCATCGACCCGATCGACGGCTCGCTGAACGCCCGCCGCACGGTGCCGTCGCACTGCCTCAGCATCGCGGTCTCCTCAGGGCCGACGATGGGGGACGTCGAGTTCGGCTACGTCTACGACTTCGGTGCCGGCGAGGAGTTCGCGGCGCGGCGCGGCGCGGGTGCGACGCTCGACGGCAGGGAGATCGCGGTCGGGGCCGACTCGACCGAGCTCGAGCTGCTCGGGATCGAGGCGGCGCGGCCCGAGCACGCGCTGCCGGCGCTCGAGGCGCTGACCGGCCGCGTCTTCCGCATGCGCGTCGTCGGCGCCATCGCGATTGCCGCCTCCTACGTCGCCAACGGCCGCTTCGACGGCATGCTCAGCCTGCGGCCCTGCCGGTCGGTCGACGCGGCCGCCGCGCAGCTCATCGTGCGCGAGGCCGGTGGCGTGGTCGCCTTCGGCGACCTCGGCCTCGCCGAAGCCGACCTCGGCCTCGACGCGCGCTACCGGATCGCGGCGGCGGCGGGGGAGAAGGCGCTGGAGACGGTTCGGGCCGCCGAGGTCTGAGCTGTAACCCAGCCCGGGGGGTGGGTTTTAGGAACAGACGTTCGCAGGAACGTGTGTTCGCGCTACACTCGCGCACTTCCTCCCCTGAATCAGAGTCAACGAAAGGACTTCGAATGCCCATCCAGACCAAGAAAGCCGCGAGCCGCAACGGCAAAGCCAAGGCCGCTCCGAAACGCGCCGCCCGTAAGGCGACCGGCCCGCGCGCGGTCGCCACTCGCGCCGTAGACGTGCCGGTTGGCGCCGCGCTCGAGCTCTCCGACGCTGTCGTCGAGCTGGTCGGCCCGTTCACCGATCGGGCCGCCGCCCGCAAGCAGCTGAAGTCGTACCGCACCCGCGTCACCCGCACCGTCAAGCGCAGCGAGCGCCGCGGCGCCAGTGTCCGCCGCAAGGCGACCGGCGAGGCGAAGCGCAACCGCGGCGACGTCGAGCAGCGCGTCCGCAAGGCGATCGAAGAGCAGACGTCTCGCGCCCAGGCGCTGGCCTCGCAGCTCCCCTCGATTCGCTAGACGCCCGCTTCCTCAGCGCCCGCGCACGGCGACCGGTCGTGAGCCAGCCGGCTCGTACGGCCAGCCGCCCTGCGCGGGCGCGTAAGCGCGAAAGAGGAAGCGCGCGCCGCGACTGTCGTCGTCGCTGAACCGGTAGGGGTAGCGGAAGCGGCCCCGCCGGTCGGTGCGAATCGTCCGGAACTCCCTCCACGGCAGTCCCGGCAGCCGGAACTGCAGCTCGACCGTCTTTCCCTCCGGCGGGATCGTCCCCGCCGCGGCCCCCACCCGTCCCGCGAAGACGAGCGGCGCTCCTCCCACCTTCGCGGTCCTCGCCGACGTCCGCATCCGGACCATGCCGCGAACCTCGAGCTCGAGCGGGCGGCTCGCCGCCCGCGTCAGCGACTCGTCTCCCGCGAAGCGGACGCCAACCTCGCGACTCGGCCCGGCCGGCAGGCGGAGGGCGAAGTTGCCGCCCGGCCCGGTGGTGATCGAGGAGACGCGCGTCTTCCCGTCGACGTAGCGCTCGACGACCTCGACCGGCTTCGAGGCCAGCGGTCGCGATCCCGTCGTCAGCCGACCCCGCACCAGAGCGCCGTCGCCGAAGGCGACCGTTTGCCGCGTCGCGGCTTGCTCGCCGAGCCCGGCAACCAGGTCAGTCTTCTCCTTGAGGGGGTTCGAGAGCACCATCGGGCCGCCGCTCGCGCGCAGCCGCGTCGCGGCGGAGTTGCCGGCGCGGTCGAAGCCGACCGCCCGGAACTCGTACTCGCCGTCGGGATACGCCTCCGAGTCCCAGTGAGCGTGCAGCTCGCCGATGGGCGCGGGCCGGGCGGGTAGGGGGGCGAAGCGGTCGCCCGAGCCGAGGCGCCGCACGCCGATCCACCCGCGCGAGCCGTCGGGGCCCGACAGAGGGTCGGTCACTCGCGCCCGAATCAGCTCGGGGCGCCCGGGCTGCTGGTCGTTCGCGAAGGAGAGCAGCGGGGCGGTGCGGTCGATCCGGACGAGCGCGGTCCGGGGCGAGGGGTTCGCGACGCCGTTGCCGCTGCCTCCGTCGTCGACGTTGCCGGCGAGGTCCCGCGCGTAGTAGGCGACGCGGTGCGTCCCCTCGCCGGCGACCGTCGTCCTCACCGACGCGCCCGCCGCCGTCACCGGCGGCGCGCCGTCGACCGAGATCGCCGTGAACGGCCTGGCCCCGTCCTCGCCCGCGAGCATTCCGGAGCCGCCGTCGGCCGCGGTGGCGGTCACCTCCACCGCCCGGTTCGCCCAGCCCCCGGGCGCCCCCCGCAGCGTCGTCGTCGGGTATGTCGTGTCGACGCGCAGGGCGACGGGGCCCGACTCGACGGAGGCCACTCCCGAGCCCGACACCGACACCGCCCGCAGGTAGCTGGTCCCCTCGGGAAGGTCCCTCACCGCGTACGTGTCGTCCTCGATCCCACCGTCCAGATCGACCTCCGCCTCGGTGCAGCGGCCCGTCACCGCGCAGGGGAGGCGGGCCGGGTCGGACGAGACGGAGACCGCGTAGCCGCGGATCCCCGAGAGCGGTACTCGCTCGGGCCGGGCGAGCCGAATCGGCAGCGGGAAGGCGGTCCGCCCGACCCAGCCGGGCGCCGTGAGCGGCGACGTCTCGCCGGGACGCCGATCGTCGAAGCGCAGCGTCGCGGCGGCGGCGGCGCCCGTCCGCCCGCCGGCGTCCTCGAGCCAGACTTCGGCGGCGTACGCGCCGGGCCGGGCCGGCACCTCGATGCCGTCGACGTCGGTTGCCGGCCAGGGGAGCCGCACCGGACCGATCACGGTCGCTCCGTCGCGGGAGCGGACCCGGTAGTGGACGGCGCTGACCGCCGGGTTGGCCGGCGGGTTCGTCCAGAAGAGGCGGAAGACGCGGCTCGGGCGCCAGTCCTCCTGGCCGCCGTCGACTCCGAGATCGGGTGGGGGCGGCGGCTCCGCGCCGGCGCTTGCGGTGGCGGTGAGCAGGCAGACGGCGGCCAGCGCGAGCGTCCTCACGG
>DASQDJ010000025.1:0-5999 GCA_035634215.1 Solirubrobacterales bacterium
CTCCGGCTTCGCGCAGCTGCTTCAGCGTCGCTACGAGGGCCAGGTGGACGAGCGCGGCCGCGAGTACATCGAGCGGATGGTCGGCGGGGTCACCCGCATGCAGAAGATGATCGCCGACCTGCTGGCCTTCTCCCGCGCCGGCCGCGCCGAGATCGACCCGCGGCCCGTCGATGCCGCCGAGCTGGTCGGGGAGGTCGTCGAGAGCCTCGAGGCGGCGATCGCCGAGCGCGGGGCCGACGTGCGGATAGACGAGCTGCCCACGGTCGAGGCGGACAGCAACCAGTTGCAGCAGCTCTTCCAGAACCTGGTCGCGAACGCGCTCAAGTTCAGCGACGCCGAGCAACCCCGGATCGAGATCCGGGGCGCCCCCGACAACGGCGGCTGGCGGTTCTCAGTGCTCGACAACGGCATCGGCGTCCCGCCCGAGCAGCGTCAGAAAGTCTTCGGCGCCTTCCAGCGCCTCCACAGCCGCGACCTCTACGAGGGGTCGGGCATCGGGCTGGCGATCTGCAAGAAGATCGTCGAGCGGCACGGCGGCGAGATCGAGATCGGAGACGGGCTCGACGGCACGGGCAGCAACTTCACGTTCACGATCGCCGCGGCGCCGAAGTAGGGTCGGGCGATGCGGCCGGTGCAGATACTGCTCGTCGAGGACAGCCCCGACGACATCCTGCTGACCGAAGAGGCGCTGAGCGACGCGAAGATCGCCAACGACCTCCATTCGGTGATGGACGGCGAGGCGGCGATGGCCTTCCTGCGGCGCGAGGGCGAGCACGCCGACGCGCCGCGTCCGGACCTGGTCATCCTCGATCTCAACCTGCCGAAGAAGGACGGGCGCGAAGTCCTCGAGGAGATCCGCGAGGACCCTGAGCTGACCTCGCTGCCGGTGATCGTGCTCAGCACCTCCGGCGCGGCGGACGACATCGCCGGCTCATACGCCCAGCACGTCAACGCCTACGTCCAGAAGCCGGTCGACTTCGACGAGTTCCTGCGGGTGGTGCGGTCGATGGAGGAGTTCTGGCTGTCGATCGTCAAACTGCCGAGCCGCACGGAAGGCTGAGGCGCGCTCAGAAGCGGGCGACGCTGCGGATCGCGTCGACCAGCTGCTCGACGCTCGAGCCCTTCGGCAGGAAGCCATGGGCCCCGCCCATCATCATTTCGTGCGAGGCCTGGGTCGGGTCGCCGGCGCTGACCCCGAGCACCCGCGTCGACGGGCTCGCCGCGACTATGTCGGTCGCCGCCTTTGGCCCACCGCCGTCGGGCATGATCCAGTCGATCAAGACGACGTCTGGATGGACGACCCCGGCGACCTCGATCGCCTCTCCCGGGCTCGACGCCGTGCCGGCGACGATCACCTCACCGGTCTCGCTCAGCATCTCGACGAGCAGGGTCCGCGAGTCGTCCTCGTCGTCGACCACCAGCACGCGAATCGGCTCTTGCCGCGCCTCCACGGCCCGGACCATACCCACTATTTGTAGGACAAGTACGCCGAGTCTCAACATGGGCGAGCGGTCGCCGGGGCGGCCTGGCCCCGGCGACCCTCGCGCCTCTTCAGCGGGCTATTTGACGAATTCGCGGACCTGTGAGTAGACGGTGGCGTCCGTCGTCAGCGACTGGTGCGAGATGCAGGCCGTTTCGGTGTTGGTGGCGCCGCTCAGCGGCACGCTCGAATCGGGGTTGATGATCGAGTCGCACGGCGACCACCAGGTCCCGTAGTTGACCGCGCCAGGCGTCTCGTCGCCGGCGTTGAGTTCGCCGAGGAATTTCGAGCCGACGCGCATCTCGACGCACGAGGCGCTGAAGCAGAAATTCGCGAAGTCGGTGCCATGGTTCGGACCGCCGAGCGACACCCACTCGTCGACTTTCGATTCGCCGCCGAGGAACTTGATGTACCAGCGGGTGTTGAGGCTGCCCATCGAGTGGGCGACGATGTCGACCTTCGACGCGCCGGTCGAGGAGAGCAGTTTTTCGACTTCGCTTTTGACCGTGGTTTCCGCGGTGGTTTTGTTCGAGGTGGACGTGTTGTAGCTGTAGGCACGCAGCTGTTTTTTCGTCCAGCCGTCTTTTTCGAAGTTGGCGATGAACGTGTTCCAATCCGAGGCACTGCGCGTGTAGCCGTGGACGAAGAGGATCGGATCGACCGCGAGGGACGCGGCCGGGGTGAGCGCCGCGCCTGCCAGGCAAAGCGCGAGCACGGTCGTGAAGGCGGCAAGTCGCCGTCTGATCATCTGGAGTCTCCCTTCCCTGCGGGGCCGCTCGCCTCCCAAGTCCCTGCGGGCCACCGTCTTTACAAGGATAGATGTATAGAAAATCAGATATTGCTGAGCAGCGCCACCCCTCGTCGGCGGCGGCGCGTCAGCTCCCGATCAGCTCGTCGAACCGCAGCGCCGCCCGGCTCGGCAGGGCGAAGTCCTCAAGCCGGTGCACGAGGCCCGCGGCGGCCAGATCGCGCACGGCGCGCTCGACCGCGTCGCGCTGCGCGAAGTCCTCGGGGTCTGCCCCGAGCTCCCGCAGCAGCTCGTCGAGTGTCACCTGCACCGGGTGCAGGGCAAGAATCTGCCGCAGGACCGCCGCCTCGATCGTCGCGTCGTCCTCGGCAGGGGTTCGGATCTCGTCCATGTCCACGACTCCCTCTGTGAAGGGCGCAACCTCCGCTCGCCTGCGCTTCGCGTCGTCGGTTGGGCCGGTTCTCGACCGTCGCAGGGGGCGAGCCGACCTGGCGGGCAATATAGAGGACCGAGAGGTCGTGTCTGTAGACGTGTTGTGTGCCGGGCGGCCGAGCGGCCCTGTCAGACGTCCTCGCGGACGCCGCCCATCTCGCTGAAGACCGCGGTCGTCCCTCCGTCCTCGCGCCGCTCGTCGGCGATCACGTGCGAGACGGCGTTGATCAGCGCCAGGTGGGTGAACGCCTGCGGGAAGTTGCCGAGGTGGCGGCCGCTGCGCGCCTCCAGCTCCTCGGCGTAGAGGTCCAGCCAGCCAGCCGCGGCGAGCAGCCGCTCGCAGAGCGCCCGCGCCCGCCGCGCCTCGCCGATCTCCGAAAGCGCCGAGACGAGCCAGAACGAGCAGATCAGGAAGGTTCCCTCCTCGCCGCGCAGGCCGTCGTCGGTCTCCTCGACCTTGTAGCGGCAGACGAGCCCGTCGTGCGTCAGCTCTTCGGCGATCGCCTCGACCGTGCCGCGGACGCGCGGGTCGTCGGCCGGCAGGAACCGGAGGAGCGGGACCAGCAGGGTCGAGGCGTCGAGCGCGTCGGTCTCGTAGTGCTGGCGGAAGATGCCGTCGCGGACGCCGCGCTCGAGGATCTCCTCGCGCATCTCCTCGGCGGTCGCCTGCCAGCGCGCGGCGACGTCCTCGATGCCGAGGCGGCGGGCCAGCCTGGCGCCGCGGTCGACGGCGACCCAGATCATCAGCTTCGAGGAGACGTAGTGCTTCGGCTCCCCGCGCGCCTCCCAGATGCCCTGGTCGGGGTGGGGCCAGGCGGCGATCGCCGCCTCGACCTGTTCGCCGATCAGTTTGCGATCGGCCGGAGTCCCCGAGTGCCGCAGGGCTTTCTCGTGCAGGTAGATCGAGTCGAGCAGCGCGCCCCAGACGTCGTTCTGGCGCTGGCAGAAGGCGCCGTTGCCGATCCGCACCGGGCGGGCGCCGCCGTAGCCTTCGAGGTGGTCGAGGGTGCGCTCGGTCAGCTGCCTCTCGCCGCCGATCCCGTACATGATCTGCAGCCGCGGGTCCTCGCGGCAGACGCTCAGCACGAAGCGCATGAAGTCGCGCGCCTCCTGGTCGAAGCCGAGCGTGTGCAGCGCCCAGAGGGTGAAGGTCGAGTCGCGGATCCAGCTGTAGCGGTAGTCCCAGTTGCGTTCGCCGCCGGGGCTCTCGGGGAGCGAGGTGGTCGGCGCCGCGACGATCGCCCCGGTGGGCGCGTAGGTGAGGCCCTTGAGGACGAGCGCGGAGCGCTGCAGGTGGATGCGCCAGGGGTGGTCGGGGAAGTCGCCGTCGCGCAGCCACTCGCGCCAGAACTCCGCGGTCGAGTCGAGCCGCTCCAGCGCCTCCGGCGCGCTGCGCGGCCCGCCGAGCGAGCTCTCGCCCCAGGCGAGGGCGCAGAAGCCGCTCTCGTCTTCGCGCAGGCGCATCTTGCCTCGGACCGCGCCGCCATCGACCTCGAGCTCCATGTCGCTGGTCAGGCGCAGCTCGCCACCGTCGGCGCCGCGGGCGACCGCCTCGCCCAGCTCGCCGCCGCTCCAGGTCGCCGCCTCGGCGCCGTAGGCGAAGCGCGGCAGGCACTCCATCTCCATCTCGACCTCGCCGTCGATGCAGGTCATCAGCCGCAGCAGCGAGTGGTCGGATTCGTGCTCGGTGCGCGGCCGGCCCCGCCCGTCGCCTTCGCCCTCCCAGTCACCGATCGTCAGCGCGTCGTGGACGACGACCCAGCCGGTGTCCGTGACCCACGTGGTCTCGATCACCAGCGTGCCCGGCTCGTAGCGACGCCCGAGCGGGACGACGACACCGCGCGGGCCGAGCCTGAAGTGGCCGGCACCGCGGTCGAGCAGCGCCCCGAAGGCGCTGGGCGAGTCGAAGCGCGGCAGGCAGAGCCACTCGACGTTGCCCTCGAAGGAGACGAGCGCGGCGGTGTGGCAGTCAGAGAGGAATCCGTAGCTGCCGATCGGCGGAAAGCGGTTCTGCCGCGGCTCGCTTGCTGGCTCCGCGCTCAAGGGGAGTGCCAAGCTACCAGCGTGACTCCCGTCCTCGCCCACTTCGGCGGCGCCTTCGCCCCGCTCGAGCTGGTCCCGCTGACGATCGCCGCCTTTCTCTACTGGAAACGGGCGACGACCCTGGCCTGGGACGGTCGCCCGGTGCCGGGCTGGCGCCAGGCCTGCTTCGGCGCCGGCCTGGCGACGATCGCGATCTCGCTGTTCAGTCCGATCGGTCACATCTCCGAGGAGCTCGTGATCGCCCACATGGCCGAGCACCTGCTGATCGCGGACGTCGCTTCGCTGCTGCTCGTGCTCGGACTGACCAAGTCGGTCCTGCGGCCCGTGCTGGCGATCCGCGCCTTCAACCGTCTGCAGGTGCTCGCGCACCCGGCGGTCGCCTTTCCGCTCTGGGCGCTCAACCTCTTCCTCTGGCACGTCCCGGCCCTCTACCAGGAGGCCTTCGGCACGGCGCCGGTCCACGCGCTCGAGCACGCGACCTTCCTCTTCTTCGGCTGCCTGATGTGGATGCCGGTGTTCGGGCCGCTGCCGAAGCCGGCCTGGTTCGGCGCCGGTTGGCAGGTCGGCTACGTGATCGGCGTGCGCTTCACCGGCGCGATCCTCGGCAACGTGCTGATGTGGTCGGGCTCGGTGCTCTACCCGATCTACGAGCCGGGCGAGCGCTACTGGGGGATATCGCCGCTCGCCGACCAGAGCACCGCCGGCGTCGTGATGATGATCGAGGGGACGTTCCTGGTGCTCGGCGTCCTGGCCTGGACCTTCTTCGAGGTGGCCCGCGAAGGGACCCAGAAGCAGCGGCTGCTCGATCTCGCGCGGGAGCGGGGGGTGGAGCTGGACGAGGGTCGCGCCGGGCGCGCCGTCGCGGCGGGCCATGGGGGGCTGTTGGAAGAGCGGCTGAAGGCGGGCGCCAATGAGCGCGAGCTCGACCGGGCTTGAGCGGCCCGCCGCCGCGACCGGCATGCATGAGGAGCGCCGACTGCTGCTGGCCGCGCTGGTCTTCGTCGTCGGGGCCGCCAGCCTCGGCGCCGAGATCGCCGCGGCACGGTTGCTCGCGCCCTATTTCGGCGCGTCGACCGTCGTCTGGGCGAACACGATTGGCGTCGTCCTCGTCGCCCTCTCGGTCGGCTATTGGCTGGGCGGGCGGTATGCCGACCGCCACCCGAGCCCGCGGGCGCTCTGCGCGGTTGTCCTCGCCGCGTCGCTGCTGATCGCCGCGATCCCCTTCGCGGCGCGTCCCTTCCTCGGCTTCTCCGTGGACGCGTTCGACACCGTCTCGGTGGGCGGCTTCGCCGGCTC
>DASQDJ010000026.1:0-9935 GCA_035634215.1 Solirubrobacterales bacterium
GCTCGCCGAGGCCGAAGCCCTCATCGCCGCCCAGGAGGCCGACGGTGCCTGACGGTCCCGAGCTGCAGCCCGTGCCCGAGCAGGAGCTCGAGGTCATCGCCCCGCAGACCTGGGACGGTCCGCTCCTCGACGCCAAGGACATCGTCGCCGGCTACGTGCCGGAGGTCGACATCCTGAACGGCGTCTCCTTCGCGGTGCGCGACGGCGAGATCGCGACGCTGGTCGGCCCCAACGGAGCCGGCAAGTCGACGCTGATCAAGGCGATCTTCGGCCTGCTGCGGCCGCGCGAGGGCCGGGTCCTGCTGCGCGGCGAGGACCTGGCGGGCCTGCAGCCGCACGCGATCGCGCGGCGCGGCATGAGCTACGTGCCGCAGCTCGACAACGTCTTCCCCAGCCTCACCGTCGAGGAGAACCTGGAGATCGGCTCGCTGGAGCGGGCGCGGACGCGGGAGCGCATCGAGGCAATGTACGGCCTGTTCCCGCGGCTCGGCGAGCGGCGCCGCCAGGTGGCCGGGACGATGAGCGGGGGCGAGCGCCAGATGCTGGCGATGGCGCGGGCGCTGATGCCCGAGCCGCGAGTGCTGCTGCTCGACGAGCCCTCCGCCGGGCTCGCCCCGGCCTTCGTCGAGCAGATCTTCGCGCAGGTGCGTGAGATCAACGAGGCAGGGGTGACGGTCGTGATGGTCGAGCAGAACGCGCGCCGCGCCCTGGCGATGTCGGATCGCGGTTACGTCCTCGAGCTGGGCCGCAACCGCTTCCAGGGGACGGGGCGCGAGCTGCTCGAGGACCCGAAGGTCGCCGAGCTGTATCTGGGCGGGCCCGTCCGATCGCCCGCGCCGGACCCGCCGTGAGCTAGGCACCCAGTGGGTAGTCAACTCACGGCGGGGTCCCGGGTGTCTATTCGGCTTGCACCTCGACCGTGTCGAGTTTGGTCAATTTGCCGCCTTTGAATTCGGAGATGTCGTAGATGTAGCGGCTGAGGTCGCCGTTCTCGTCCCAGTCGATCGGGCCGGAGGCGCCTTCGTAGTCGATGTCCTCGCCGTTCTCGAGCGCTTCGATCGCTTTCGGCAGCTCCTCGAAGGTGTATTTGGTCCCGCCCGGGCCGGTGACGTCGACGATCGCCTCCGCCAGTTCGGCGCCGTCGGTCGAACCGGCGGCGACCGCCGCCAGGTAGCAGAGGATCACGTCGTCGAAGGTGGTCGAGTCGAACAGGTTGCGGGGCGGCCCCGGCGCCGCTTCGTAGAGTTTTTCGAAGGCTTTCGGAGCTTCGCCCGCGAAGGTCCCCGGTGCGGTGCCGAGCATCCCTTCGCTGACGTCCGGGCCGACCAGTTCGGTCAGGTCGGTCGAGCTGAGGCCGTCGGTGATGAAGGTTTTGTCCGGCGACCAGTTGCCGGTGCGGACCAGCGCCGGCCCGAGTTTGGCGAACGTTTCCGGGAAGTCGATGATCACGAAGTTGTCCGGCTCTCCCGAGGTGAGCTGGTCGGCCTCGGAGTTGTAGCTCGGCTGTTCGGGGTCGTAGATGACTTTCTCGGCGACTTTGGCGCCGCGCTCCTCCAGTTCGGCCTCGAGCGAGTCGGCGAAGCCGGTGCCGTAGAGGTCGTTGCGGGCGCCGATGTTGATCGTCTTGCCTTTCAGCCCGCCCAGCTCATTCTCCATCCGGTCGGCGAGCGCTTTGCCCTGCAGGCCGTCGGGCGGCGCGGTGCGTGCGAAGAGCCCTTCGTCGTCGAGTTCGGACAGCGCGTCGGCGGTCGAGGCGGGCGAGATCAGCATCACGCCCTCGGGCACGGTGACGGAGCGGGCGACCGCGACGGTGGCGGTCGAGGCGTAGTCGCCGGAGATGCAGGTGGCGCCGTCGGCGATCAGTTTGCGTGCCGCCTGCACGCCGCCCTGATCGTCGGAGGCGCCGTCCTCGGTGACCAGCTCGACGGTGTGGTCGACGCCGGCCGCTTTGATCGCTTTCTGGATCTCCTCCGCGGCGAGCTCGCCGGCCTTCTCCCCGGCGGCGCCGTAGGGCGCAAGGTCGCCGGTCAGCGGCACGAGGTTGCCGATCGTCAGGTCGATTTTGGCGGCACCGCCACCGCCACCGCCACTTCCACCACCTTCGTCGTCGTCATCGCCGCAGGCGGCGACGCCGAGCGAAAGCGCGAGCACGGCTATCGCAGTGGCCAAGACGAGGCTTGATCGCTTCACGGGATCCTCCTTCGACGCCTAGCGCTCCTCCGCGCGGGGATGGGGTTCCGTTTCCCCGAACCGGTGCGCCAAAACCACCACACGGGTACCGGCCTCGCATGCCAGAGGACAACGAGCCCCCGGAGGCCTTCCAGGACCTCGTCGGCGAGCTCGACTATCCGATGTTCATCGCGACGACGGTGGCGGACGGCGAGCGAGCCGGCTGCCTCGTCGGCTTCGCCACCCAGTGCAGCATCGACCCGCCTCGGTTCCTCGTCTGCCTCTCCGACAAGAACCGCACCTACCGCGTCGCCGCCAGGGCCGAGGCCCTGGCCGTCCACTTCGTCCCTTCCTCCGCCGACCACCTGGCCCAGCTCTTCGGCAGCCAGACGGGTGACGACGTCGACAAGTTCAGCCGCTGCGATTGGCGCGATGGCCCCGCCGGCCTGCCCATCCTCAGCGAGTGCGACAACTGGTTCGCCGGCGCCATCCTCGCCCACCACGAGCTCGGCGACCACGTCGGCTTCCTGCTCGAGCCGATCGCCGCCCACAGCGGCACCCCGCTCGACGAATTCACCTTCCACCGGGCGCGCCGCATGGAGCCCGGCCACGAGGCGTAATGCAATCCGCCGACCGCAACCGTCGCCATGGCGTCGCGTTGGTGGGGAAACGTCGATTTCGAGGAGGCGGGCGACGATGCATCGAGAGGGAGTTCCAGCACGGTGGCTTGGGGTCGTGGCGCTGACGGCGCTGTTGGTCGCGGCGGTTCCGGCGAGCGCGGGCGCGGTCACCGTCACCGCGACGGAAACCGTCCCGGTGAAGGGAGGCCCTGAAGCGCTGCTCGACGTGCAGGCGTCCCCCGAGGAGGCGAACCGGCTGAGCGTCACGGCAAGCGGCGTGGGCCCCTACGTCTTCGAGGTGCGCGACAACGCCGAGCCGAGCGTCGCGGGGCCCGGCTGCAGCGGCGGCGGAGCGCCTGGCACGCCGGTGACCTGTCCCCTCTCGACGCTGCCGACGCTGACGGTCGTCCTCGGCAACGGCGGCAGCTTTCTCGACAGCAGGAGCTTGCCGCCGCTGGTCCCCACCAACGTGATCGGAGGCTCGGGCGACGACACGATCCTGACCGCGAACGGCGGCGACCAGGTGCAGGGCGGGATGGGGACCGACGTCGTGCGAACTGCCGGTGGCGATGACAGCGTCTTCGCGCCGCCCGCCGCCGACGGCCCCGACCTCTACGACCTGGGGGCCGGAGCCCTCGACCTCGTGAGCTATCAGGCGCGGTCGCAGCCGATCTCCTACCAGCAGGGAGGCGGGGCGAACGACGGCGCGCCGGGCGAGCGCGACACCGTCCTCGGAGCCGAGGCGGCCGTGGGCGGCGCGGCGAGCGATGCGCTCATCGGCGCGGTCGAGGGCGAGTACCTGCTCGGAGCCGGAGGCGACGACACCCTCGTGGGCGAGGGGTCCGACGACGTGCTCGCCGGCGATCTCGGCGCGGGCTCCGACCAGGTGGGGCAGCAGCGGCTGGCTCGGCTCGGCCTGAGCGCGGCGGCGACGGCGGCCGCCATCGGCAACGACACCGCCTACGGAGGGCCGGGTGAGGACTTCGTGCGTGGCGACGCCGGGGACGACAAGCTCTACGGCATCGCCGACAACGACGTCGTCGTCGGCAACGACGGCAACGACCTCGTCAACGGCGGGCCGGGCGACAACCGCCTCTACGGGCAGCAAGGCGACGACAAGGTCGTCGGCCGCGAAGGGGACGACCTGCTGAACGGCTCCGCGGGCGTCGACGGCCTCTTCGGCAGCGACGGCGAGGACAAGCTCGTCGGCGGCTCTGAGGGCGACCGCCTCTTCGCCAACCGCGGCCCGGACCGCGCCTTCGGCATGGTCGGCGACGACCTCGTCAACGGCGGGCCGGGCAGCGACCGCCTCTACGGCAACGACGGCGACGACAAGGTCGTCGGCCGCTGGGCCGACGACCTGCTGAACGGCGGGGCCGGCGAAGACGGCGCGTTCGGCGGCCCGGGGTCGGACAAGCTCCTCGGCCGCGCGGGCGACAACCGTCTTTTCGGCAACCAAGGGCCCGACCGCCTCTTCGGTGGCGAGGGCTTCAGCTTCCTCAACGGCGGCCCTGGCAGCGACCGCTGCCGCCTCGGCCCCGGCGGCGGCGAGGAGGTGAGGTGCAACCCGTGAGCGACGGCCCGAGCGAGCGGCATCGCCGAAGGGGGCCGCGTCGCATCTCTTGGCGCGGCGGTCATGTCGTCGGCGCTCGGGGCAATCTCCCCCGACTCGGATAGGCGCCGAAAGGGTGCCGGGAGCGCTCATCAAGACCCTGGGAGGGCTGCTCTTCGTCGCCTTCGCGTTCCCGCCGGTGTCCGCGGCGAGCCTCACTGACCACGTCAACCCCCTCGCCGGCACGCGGCCCGGCCCACGGACCTTCGGGGGCGGCCACAACTTCCCCGGGGCGACCGTCCCCTTCGGGATGGTCCAGTGGGGGCCCGACACGACTCCCTCCGACCGCCACTCCGGCGGCTACGACTACCGCGACCGCCACATCACCGGATTCAGCCTCACCCACCTCAACGGGGCCGGTTGCTCCCTGTACGGGGACTTCCCGTTCCTGCCGACGACCGAGCCGCTTCACGACTCCCCCGCGCTCGACACCGGGGAGCTGGCCGGCCGCTTTGAGCCCGGCTTCTCCCACGGCAACGAGCGAGCGGCTCCCGGCCGCTACTCGGTCCGCCTCAACCCTGTGCGGGGAGCGGCGATCGACGTCGACCTGGCCGCGGCGACGCGCACCGGGATCGCCCGTTTCGGCTTCCCGCCCTCGCGGCACGCGAGCGTGTTGATCGACGCTGGCGGCAGCGCCAAGGCCAACGACCTCGCCCAGGTGCGGATCGACCCCGCCAGGCGCGAGATCACCGGCTCGACGTCGAGCGGCTACTTCTGCGCCCAGCGGCCCCGCTACAAGCTCCACTTCGCGGCCGTCTTCGACCGTCCCTTCGACGCCCATGGCACCTGGACGCGCCAGAGGCTGAGCCCGGGCGCGACCACCGCCTCGGACCAGAGGCAGCCGTCGAACGTCGCCTCGCGCACTGCGCAGGCTGGCGCCTACGCCAGCTTCGACACGCGGCGCGACCCAGTCGTCGGGGTCAGGGTCGGGATCTCCTTCGTCAGCGTCGCCGGCGCCCGCGCCAACCTAGCCGCCGAGAGTCGCGGCGCCTCTTACCGGCGCATCGCCGCCGCCGCGGAGCGGCGCTGGAACCGCGCCCTCGGCTCGATCCGGGTGAGCGGCGGCGCGCGGCGGGACCTCGACACCTTCTACACGGCTCTTTACCGCGTCTTGATGTCGCCCCGGACCTTCAACGATGCCGGCGGCGCCTACGTCGGCATGGACGGGCAGCTTCACGACAGCGGCCGGCGCACCCACTACGCCGACCTCTCCGGTTGGGACATCTACCGCACCCAGATCCCGCTGCTGGCGATGCTGATGCCACGCCGCGCGAGCGACATCGTCGCCTCGATGCTCGCCGCCGCCGCGCAGAGCGGCTGCCTGCCGCGCTGGTCCTACGCCAACGGCCAGAGCATGACCATGGTCGGCGACCCGGCCGACCCGATCATCGCCTCCGCCTCCGCCTTCGGCGCCCGCGGCTTCGACGAGGCCGCCGCCCTGGCGGCGATGGTCAAGGGCGCGAGCGACGGGTGCCGCAGCGCCGACGGCAGCTACGTCCAGCGCCAGGGGCTCGAGGAGTACAAGGCCCTTGGCTACGTGCCCTTCGACATCGACGTCAAACGCCGCAACGCGAATTCGCTGTTCGGCAGCCCCGACGCAGTCTGGGCCTCAGCGGCGACCACGCTCGAGTACGCGGTAGCCGACTTCTCAATCGCCCAGTTCGCGGCGCGCGCCCTGCGCGACCGCGCCACCTACCGCGCCTTCATCGCGCGCTCGGGCAGCTGGCGCAACCTGCTCAACCCGCGCAGCGACTTAATCGAGCCGCGCTTCGCAAACGGCTCCTTCCCGTCCCGCTACGACAATCTGCGCGGGGCCGGCTTCGCCGAGGGCAACTCCGTCCAGTACACGTGGATGGTGCCCCACGACCCCGCCGGCCTCTTCGCGGCGATCGGCGGGCGGGGCAGGGCGGCGAGCCGGCTCGACCGCTTCCTGCGCAAGCTGAACGGCGGCGCGGGGGCGACCCACGCCGACCACGCCTTGCTCGGCAACGAGCCAAATCTGAACGTCCCCTGGCTCTACGACTGGGCGGGTCGCCCGTTCAAGGCGCAGGCAACGGTGCGGCGGGCGCTGCGCGACCTCTACAGCGCGACCCCGACCGGGTACCCCGGCAACGACGACCTCGGCACGCTCTCCTCCTGGTACGTGCTCGGGGCACTCGGCCTCTACCCGGCGGTGCCCGGCGTCGGAGTGCTGGCGATCGGCAGTCCCCTCTTCGAGCGGGCAACCGTGCGGTTGGCGGGCGGGCGCAAGCTGCGGATCGTCACCTCGGCCGGGCGGACGCCCTTGCGCCGCGCCCCCTACATTCAGCGGATGCGCCTCAACGGCCATCGCTACGGCCGACCGTGGACCACCTACTGCGCGTTGGCGCGGGGGGCAACCCTCACCTACCGGCTCGGGGCCCGACCCAACCCCGCCTGGGGCGCTTCCGCCGCCGCCTTGCCGCCCTCCTTCGGCCCCGAGCGGCCGATGCCTGAGAACCGCTGCTCCCCCTGATGCCCGCACAGCGTCGTGACTACGTCCTCTGGGCGCTCGCCGGCCTGACCGCGCTCGGGATCGCGGTCCGCTTCGCCAGCCTCGGCGTGCAGAGCTATCACCACGATGAGGTGATCACCGCGGCGCGGGTGATCCCGGGCAGCTTCACCGAGATGCTCGGCCAGGTGAAGGGAAGCGAGTCCAACCCGCCCCTCTATTACGTGTTGGCCTGGGGTTGGGCGAAGGTGTTCGGCACCGGTGAGGTGGGCTTGCGCTCGCTGACCGCGCTGTTCGGCGCGGCCACCGTCCCGATCGCCTTCCTAATCGGCCGCGAGCTGGCGAGCGCCCGTGCCGGCCTGATCGGTGCCGCGCTCGTCGCCCTCAGCCCGATGCTGATCTGGTACTCGCAGGAGGCCCGCTCCTACGCGCTGCTCGTCTTCTTCGGCGCCCTCGCCCTGCTCTTCTTCGCGCGGGCGCTGCGCACCGGAAGCGGCCGGGACCTGGGGCTGTGGGCACTCGCCTCCGCCCTCGCCCTCTGCAGCCACTACTTTGCCGTCTTCGCGGTGGCGGTCGAGGCGATCTGGCTGCTGGTCGCATTGCGATCGAGGTGGCGTGTGGTGCTCGCCGCCGTCGGCGCCGTCGTCGCGGTCGGGCTGGCCCTGCTGCCGCTGATCTCCGCCCAGGTCGACCCGACCCACATCGGCTGGATCGACCACAGCCCGCTGTCGACCCGCCTCTTCGAGACCGGCGGCAGCTTCCTGATGGGCGAGACCGGCCACGTGATCGCCCAGCCCCCGCGCGAGCGCTACGCGGCGATCCCGGCACTGCTCGTCGGCCTCGCCCTGCTGCTGTTGGCGCTGCGGGGATCGGTCCGGGAGAGGCGCGCGGGGGTGCTCGTGCTGACGATTGGAGCCGGCGTCGTACTGATCGCCTCCCTCATCGCCCTCGCCGGCAGCGACTACATCGTGGAGCGAAACCTGCTGCCCGCCCTGATCCCGCTTCTCCTCGCCGCTGCGCTCGGCTTCGCGGCGAGCGCCGCCCGCCGCATCGGGCTGGTCCTGGCGAGCGTGCTCTGCGTCTACTGGCTCGCCTTCGACGTCCATGTCGCCCGCACCCTCAACCTGCAGCGGCCCGACTTCCGCGAGGTGAGCGAGCGGCTTGGGCCGGCGGACCGGCCGCGGGCGATCGTCACCTGGACGCTCGCCGCCGACGGCGTTCAGTTCTACCTCGGTCATGCCTCGCGGCGCAAGTACCGTGGCAAGGTGCCGATCCGCGAGGTCGACGTCATCAGCAAGGCCGTCGTGGTGGGACGGCCGCCGAACCTGCCACCGGCCTTCCAACCGGTCGAGCGGGTCAGGTTGGAGAGGCTCACCCTCACCCGCTACAGGGCGAGAGGCATCCACCGCGTCCCGGTTCTGGCGCTGCGGGACGTGCGCACCGGGTTCGGGCGCAACGCGGTGATCACGGATGGCATGCCACCGCTGGAGGCGGTGAGTCGATGAGCCCCGCTCGCGCGCTCGCCAACCGGATCGGCCTCGCCACTCGCCGGCCGGCAAACTGGATGCAACTGCTCAAGTTCGGCGTCGTCGGCGGGGCGGGCTACCTGGTCAACCTGGCCGTATTCGCCGTGCTTGCCGGTCTCCTCGGTATGCACTACGCGCTCGCGGCGGTAATCGCCTTCTGCGTCGCGGTGTCGAGCAACTTCTTCTGGAACCGTCGCTGGACCTTCGGCCCCGGCAACGGCCACGCGGGCTTTCAGGCGGCGCGCTTCTTGACGGTGAGCATCGCCGCGCTGCTGATCAATCTCGCCGTGCTCGAGGCATTGGTGGTTGGCGCCTCGATCGGCAAGCTGGCCGCCCAGGCGATCGCGGTCGCGCTGGCAATGCCCTTCAACTTCGTCGGCAACAAGCTCTGGACGTTCGCCGATCCTGGCCGGGAGCAGCGCTGAGGGCCTTATCGGCGTTTCTCGCGGCGGAAGCGGGTTTCCCCGAGCGCGCCCGACAGGATTCGAACCTGTGACCTTCGGTTTCGTAGACCGACGCTCTATCCAACTGAGCTACGGGCGCGGGTGCGGGGAAGCTTCCCCGGAGAGGGGATTCTAGGGGTCGGCGAGCGGAATCGCTCGGCTCAGCGGCCCTCGAAGGTGGCGTGGCCGGGGCCCTTCTCGAGGAAGGTTCTTACCGCCTCTTTCAGGTCCTCGGTCGCGAAGAGCTCCGCCGCCTCGGTCCGGACGGCCTCGTCGGCCGCCGGGATGCCGCCTTCGCGGTAGCGGCGCAGGATGCGCTTGGTCATCGCGTGGGCCTTGGTCGGGCCGGCGGCCAGCTCGGCGGCGTAGGCGCGGGCGTTCTCATCGAAGCCGTCGTCCTCCAGGACGACGTTGACGACGCCCCAGCGCTCCATCTCCTCGGCGCCGAACAGCGCGCCGCTCATCACGAAATGCCTCGCTCGGCCGCTGCCCGCCCGCTCCGCCAGCCGCTGGGTTCCACCCATCGACGGCGTCAGCCCGACCACTTTCTCGACCAAGCCGAACTGGGCCGAGCGCGCTGCCAGGATCAGGTCGCAGCCGAGCGCCAGCTCGAACGCCGCGGTCAGGGTCAGCGCGTGGGCGGCGAAGACGACCGGCAGCGGCAGCTCTTCGACCCGCTCCACCAGCCCGATTAGTTCGTCCCAGAGCCGGCTGCCCTGCTCCGGCGTCAGTCCCTCGAACTCGTGGACGTCGACGCCGCCGGACACCGCCCGCCCATCGGCCCGGAACAGCAGCGCCCGCGGCGGCTCCGCCTCGACCGCCTCGACCGCCTCTTTCAGGCCCTCGAACATCGCCCGGTCGATGAGGTTGAGCGGCGGGCTGTCGAAGGTCGCGACCGCGAGCCCTCCTTCGCGCTCGAGCCGCAAGCTGCTCACGAGCCGCCGCCCTGAGAGCCGTCGCCTCCCTGCCCTTTCAGCCGCAGGTGCCAGCCGATCGTCGCCGAGGCGACGAGCTCGCCCGCGCCGTCGACCAGCTCGACGTCGCAGGGGAACTCGACCTTGCCCCGCGAGTCGAGCGTCGCCAGCGCCTCGTCCG
>DASQDJ010000027.1:0-8240 GCA_035634215.1 Solirubrobacterales bacterium
CGCCGACCGACTACGCCAAACTGCAGGCTCAGGTCGAGTCCGACAACGTCACCTGGACGGTCGTGCAGACCGACCCCTGGTGGACCGAGGCCTACTGCGGGAAACTGATCGAGCGGATCGTCGTCGCGGTGCCGGCGCAGCCCGACGCCTTCGAATCCGGCCCCTGCGGAACCCCCGCCGACGCCTTCGCCTTCCTGCCGACCTACGACAAAGAGGTCTTCGCCGAGGACCCGCCCAAGAACTGGGCCGACTTCTTCGACACCGAGAAATACCCCGGCAAGCGGGCGGTCTGGGGCAGCTACGCGATCAACGGCGTCCTCGAGGGCGCCCTGCTGGCCGACGGCGTCTCGCCCGACCAGCTCTATCCGCTCGACCTCGACCGGGCCTTCGCCAAGCTCGACACGATCAAGGACGACATCGACTTCTACGACACGCTCGGCCAGGCGCTGGGGATGATGGACTCGGGCGAGGTCGTGATGGCGGCGCTCACCAACAGCCAGGGCTACGACCAGACCCAGACCGGTGGCAGCTTCGAGCCGATGTGGGATGGCGCCGTGCTCAGCTGGGATTCCTACGCGGTGCCCAAAGGCGCCGACAAAGCGGCGGCGAGGGCGATCCTCGAGTCGCTGGCGGACCCCGAACGGCAGGCGAAACTGGCCGAATTGGGCTCCTTCGGCGCGATCAGCGAAGACGCCGAGCCGAACCTGACGGCCGCGCAGGAGAAGTGGAACCCGACGATCGACGCCAACGTCGCCAAGAGCGTTCCGATGGACCAGAAGTACTACGCCGACAAAAACGAAGAGGTGATCCAGCGCTGGACCGAGTGGGTGTCGGGCTAGGCCCAGGCGCCCCTCGGCTCCCGGTCGCCGCGCGATGAGGACCCTCGTCGCCGGCGGCCGTCTGATCTCCGCGGAGGGAGACCAGACCGCGGACGTTTGGATCGAGGACGGCCGGATCGCCGCGGTCGGCTCCGGCCTTCCCTGGACGGCGGACCGGACGATCGACGCCGCCGGCCGCTACGTTCTGCCGGGCTGCGTCGACGTCCACACCCACATGGAGGTCGCCCTGATCGGAAACGCTGGCGAGGACGACGGCGACGGGGGAGGGGGCCTCGTCGGTGAGACCACCGCCGACGACTTCGCCAGCGGGACGCGGGCCGCTGCGTTCGGAGGCACGACGACGATCGTCGATTTCGCCGAGCAGGCGCCGGGACAGACGCTCCAGGAGACGGTCGACGGCTGGCACGCGAAGCTGGCACGGGCCGAGGCGCCGATCGACGTCGGCTTCCACCTGATCGCCCGCGACCTCGGCGAGCACCCGCGCGAGGAATTGGCCGCGTTGGTCGAGGACGGGGTGACCAGCGTCAAGCTCTTCATGGCCTACAAGGGCGACCTGATGGTCGACGACGACACGCTCTGGCGGGCGATGGAGCTGGCCGCCGAGCTCGACTCGACGGTCATGGTCCACGCCGAGAACGGCGACGCGATCCACCGCCTTGTCGAGCGCGCTCGCGCCGAAGGGAAGCGGGGGCCCGAGTTCCACGCGGCGACGCGGCCCTGCGGGACCGAGGTCGAGGCGGTCGGCCGCGCGATCGAGCTGGCCAAGCTGGCCGGCTGCGCCCTCTACGTCGTCCACGTCTCCTGCGCCGGCTCGGTCGAGCGGATCGAGGCGGCGCGCGCGGCGGGCTGGCCGATCTTCGCCGAGACCTGCACCCACTACCTGTTCGCCGACGAGTCGGACCTGGCACGTCCTGAGTTCGAGGGCGCCAAGTACGTCTTCACGCCGCCGCCGCGCCGGGCGGGCGACCGCGAGCGCCTCTGGCGGGCGCTGCGCACCGACGCTCTCTCGGCCGTCTCCAGCGACCATTCGCCAGCGAGCTTCGACGCCCGCAAGCGGCTCGGCCGCGACGACTTCGCCAAGATCCCCAACGGCACCGGGGGCGTCGAGGAGCGGCTGATGCTTCTCCACCATCACGGGGTCAACGCGGGCCGCATCTCGCTCAACCGCATGGTCGAGCTGCTGGCGACCAACCCGGCGAAGCTGCTCGGCCTCCATCCGCGCAAGGGGACGCTGGCGGTTGGGGCCGACGCCGACCTGGTCGTCTTCGACCCCGAGCGGGAGGTGACGCTGAGCGCCGCCGACCTCCACTCGCGTTCCGACCACACGATCTATGAGGGCCAGGTCGTGCGCGGGGCACCGGAGACCGTGCTGGTGAGGGGGGAGCCGGTCGTCGACCGCGGCGAGCTCGTCGCCCCGGCAGGCTGGGGGGAGTTCGTGCCGCGCCAGCCGGCGCGCCGGCGGTGGGACACTGCGGTGGCGAGGTGAGCAAGCGCATCCACCAACCGCCCGACGCCCTCCTGGCGCCGCGCTTCACCGGCCCGCGCACGGTCGCGCGGCTGCCCCTGGTCGAGGCTCTGAACGGCGTCGACCGCGCCGTGGTCGGCCTGCCGTGGGACGGCGGCACCTCCTACCGGCCGGGTGCCCGCTTCGGGCCGGAGGCGATCCGCTCCGCCTCGAGCCTGCTGCGGCCATACAACCCGGCCCAGGGGGCGCAGGTCTTCGGCGCGCTCTCGGCGATCGACCACGGCGACGCCCCCACGGTGCCCGGCTACATCGAGGACACCCTGGCGCGGATCGAGCGCTTCCTCGCCCCGATCGCCGCGGCGGGCGTCGTGCCGCTCGGGATGGGCGGCGACCACTCGGTGACCCTCGCCGAGCTGCGGGCGCTCGCCGCGGCGCACGGGCCGCTCGGCCTGCTCCATCTCGACGCCCACGCCGACCTCTGGGACTCCTACAACGAGCGGCCGCTCAGCCACGGGACCTTCGCGCGCCGGGCGATCGAGGAGGGGGTGGTCGACGCGAGCCGCACCCTGCTGGCCGGCCTGCGCGGGCCGCTCTACGGGCCGGAGGACGTCGCCTCCGGCCGCGAGCTCGGGGTCGCCCAGCTCCGCTGCGAGGAGCTGCTCGCGACGGGCCCCGAGCGGTTCGGCGAGCGGGCGCGCGAAGCCCTCGGCGAGGGCCCGGCCTTCTTCACCTTCGACGTCGACTTCCTCGACCCCGCCTTCTGCCCGGCCACCGGCACGCCGGAGGTCGGCGGCCCGACGAGCCGCGAGGCGCTCGCCTTCGTCCGTGCGCTGCGCGGCATCCACTTCGTTGGCTTTGACGTGGTCGAGGTCGCGCCCCAGTACGACGGCCCGGGACAGCAGACGGCCCTGTTCGCCGCCAACGTCCTATACGAGATGCTGACGCTGGCGGCCCTCGACGGCCGTTCTTAACAGAACTTTTTGACTAAAACGAGCGCGAGCCGCTATCCCTATCCGAGTCTGCCTGGACAGCGCCGACCGCTGCTGTCGGCGTCTCCACTCCAATGGAAGGGACAAGCATGAACCGCAAGCTCAAGATACTCGGCGTCGGCCTCCTCGCCGTCATCGCGACGAGCGCGCTCGCTGCCGCGAGCTCGTCCGCGGAAACCGGCGGCCATTTCGTCTCCGACGGCGTCCATACGACGATCAGCTCGACGGACGACCTGGTCCACCTCGTCAGGTTCTCGACTGACCAGGGGACGCCGATCGAATGCACAACCGAAAGCTACTCGGGCACAACCGAAGGGCTCACAGTGACGCAGGTCACCATCGCGCCTCAGTACAAAGAATGCCTCACACAGGGGCAGGCGTCGCATACCGCGACGGTTGACATAGGCGGCTGCACCTACCGGCTGACAATCGCGAACCTGTCGCAGTTCGACAACACAGTTCACCTCCACTGTCCGACGGGAGTCGCCGGGGCGGTGATCACACACCCGAACTGCACGATGCGGATCCCGCCTCAGACACCGTCGGGCGGCGTCGTCTACACAGGCATCACCGAATTCGGCAAACACGCCTTCACAGTGGACGTGACAGCCAGGAACATCACAACCCATTACGAGGGCGGGATATGCATATTCCTGGGCACAACGCATACCTCCACCCTTAACGGGTCCGTGATAGTCAGCGGCCGGGCGGCCAACGGGACGCAGGTGAACATCACAGCGACAGGCTGATCGCCCCTGCCGAGATCGGGGCCGGCCCTCGTGCCGCCCCGATCTCGTCAAGGCGGCCACCGGGTCGAATAGCGTCCGCCCATGGACGTCGTCTGGACGCTCGTCGGGTCCGCGCTGATCGCGCTGGCGCTGCGCGACATCTTCGACGTCCTCTTCCACCCGCGCGGAAGGGGCGTCGTCGCGCGACGCGTCGTCCTCGCCGTCTCCAGGGCGACCCGTCGGCTGGCGCCCGCCGGGCGAGCGACGCGGCTGCTTGCCGGGCCGCTTGGCTACGTTGCCGTCGTCGCCACCTGGGCGACGCTGCTGGCGGTCGGCTGGGCGCTCGTGTTCCTGCCGCACCTGCCCGAGGGCTTCACCTTCGACCCGGGCCTCGAGCCGCGCGACCACTCGGGCTTCCTCGACGCGCTCTACGTCTCGCTCGTCAACCTGACCAGCCTCGGCTACGGCGACATCGCGCCGTCCTCGTCGCTGCTGCGTCTGCTCGGCCCGGTCGAGACGCTCTTCGGCCTCGGCCTGCTCACCGCCAGCATCTCCTGGCTGATCTCGATCTACGGCGCGATCTCCCGCCGCGACTCGCTCGCCCACGAGGTCCGCTTGGCCAAGGACGCCGAGGAGCGACTCGGCGAGAAGATCGCCGACGCCGACCCGGAGCTGCTCGAGCGCCTGCTGGCGTCCTTCGCCGAGCAGCTGATCGCCAGCCGCCGCGATCTGATCCATTTCCCGATCACCCATTACTTCCGCACCGAGGACGAGGAGCGGGCGCTCTCGGGCCTGTTCCCGTTCCTCGCCTCGCTGGTCGAGGAGGCGAGCGAGGAGGGCCGGCCGCATGCGCTGCGGGTGCGGGCCGAGATGCTGCGGATGGCGATCGACGACTTCGCCGAGACGCTGAGGGCCCGGCTGCGAATGCCGGACGAGACCACCGACGCGACGCTGGAGCGCTACCGCGACGTGTGACCGACTCCGCGTTATCTCCCCTGAGCGGTTGGGTACGGGTTCCTCGTCCAACCAGAAGGAGCTGGCAAGAGATGAGTGAGCGCCGCGAGAACGAGGAGCGAACCGCCGGCGGCCCGCTGGGCAAGCTGGCCGGTGAGGCCAAGGAGGCGATCGGCTCGGCCCTCGGCAACGAGGATCTGGCCCGCGAGGGCCGTTTGCAGCAGGTTCAGGTCGAGGCCGAGGAGGACGCCGCCGAGCAGGTGAGGGAGGCGCGCGAGGCCGAGCGGGAGGCGGAGATCGAGGCGGAGCGGACCGAGACCGCGGCCGAGCGCCGTGACATCGAAGCCGACCTGCGACAGGCGGCCGTCGAGGACGACGTGGAGCGCCAGCGCCGCGAGGCCGCCATGCGCGAGGCACAGGGCAAGAACGAGGCAGACCGTCTCGAGCGCGAGGCGGAGCGCGCCGAGCGGGTCGCCGACGCCGTAGACCCAGAGGAGGAAAGCTGAGATGGGCATGGTTCGATCGCTGACCAAGACCGCGGTAGACAGGTCGCTGAAGCTGACTCGCCTGCCGCTCGACATCGCGATGGACGTCGCCGGGGCGAGCCGCTCACCGGCCAAGCTCGCCGTGGACCGCATCGACGCCACCGTGCGGGGCGCCGCCGGCGCCGTGCTCGGCGACCGCCGGATGCAGGGCGAGGCGAGGCTGCGCGAGGCGGCTGCCGAGGAGCGCGAACGGGCTCTGCGGCTGCGCGAGGAGTCCGAGCGCCGCGCCGCCCAGGCCGAGGAGCGCCGTCGCCGCGAGGAGAAGGCCGCCGCGCAGCGCCGCGCGAAAGCCAAGAAACAGGCCGAGAAAGCGGCGGCCGCGCGCGAGAAACGGGCCAAGGCCGCGAAGCTGGAGAGCCTCGACGCCAAGGAAGAGGCCCTCGACGCCAAAGCGGAGGCCGCGGCGAAGAAGCGCGAGGCCAAACGGGTCGAGAAAGCGGCCGCGAAAGCGAAGAAGGCGCGAAAAGCCGGCGGTTGAGCCGGCGCGCCGCCCGCCGCTGTATGTCCCACGTCACGTAGGGCATCCGCGACCGCGGCGACAATCGATCTTCGTGGCCCTCGACGCTGCCAGCCTGGATCGCCGCGGCGGGGAGCCCGCAACCGAGCACCACGACGTGCTGATCGTCGGCGCCGGCCTGTCGGGGATCGGCGCCGCCTGGCACCTGCGGAAGGCCCATCCGGGGCGCAGCTACGCGATCTTCGAGGCGCGCGACGCGCTGGGCGGCACCTGGGACCTCTTCCGCTACCCCGGGATCCGCTCGGACTCCGACATGCACACGCTCGGCTACCGCTTCCGGCCCTGGACGGCGGAGAAATCGATCACCGACGGGCAGTCGATCCTCGACTACATCGCCGACACGGCGCGCGAGGCGGGAATCGATCGCCGCATCCGGTACGGGCACCGGGTCGTCCGTGCCGAGTGGTCGAGCGAGGAGGCTCGCTGGACCGTCGAGGTCGAGCGCGGCGAGACGGGGGAGGCGCTCACCTTCACCTGCGACTTCCTCTGGAGCTGCTCGGGCTACTACCGCTACGACGAGGGCTATACGCCCGAGTTCCCCGGCCGCGAGCGCTTTCGCGGCGAGGTCGTCCACCCCCAGCACTGGCCGGAGGACCTCGACTACGCCGGCAAGCGCGTCGTGGTGATCGGCAGCGGCGCCACCGCCGTCACCCTCGTGCCGTCGATGGCCGAGGACGCGGCACACGTGACGATGCTGCAGCGCACGCCGACCTACATCGTCTCGCTGCCGGCGAGGGACCGGATCGCCAACGGTCTGCGGCGCCTCCTCCCGGGCCGGGCCGCCTACTCGATCGTCCGCTGGAAGAACGTGCTGCTGCAGACGGTGGTCTACAACCTGTCCCGCCGCCGGCCGGGCGCGATCAAGCGGATGGTGCGGCGCGGGCTCGAACGGGCGCTGCCGGCCGACTTCGACATCGACACCCACTTCACGCCTCCCTACGACCCGTGGGACCAGCGACTCTGCCTGGTCCCCGACAGCGATCTCTTCGAGGCGCTCGCCGACGGCAGCGCCTCGATCGTCACCGACCGGATCGAGACCTTCACCGAGGAGGGGATCCGGCTCGAGTCGGGCCGCGAGCTGGAGGCCGACGTGATCGTCACCGCGACCGGCCTCAACCTGCTCTTCCTCGGCGGCGTCGAGCTGTTCGTCGACGGCGAGGCGGTCGACCTGTCGAGCAAGATGACCTACCGGGGCATGATGCTGAGCGGCGTCCCCAACTTCGTCTTCACGACCGGCTACACCAACGCCTCCTGGACGCTGAAGGCCGACCTCGTCTCCCAGTACTTCTGCCGGCTGCTCGCCTACATGGACGAGCACGGCCATCGCCAGTGCGTCGCCCAGGTCGATCCCTCGGTCGAGGAGCAGCCGCTGCTCGACTTCACCGCCGGCTACGTCCTGCGCTCGATCGACCAGTTCCCCAAGCAGGGGTCGAAGGAGCCCTGGCGGTTGCGCCAGAACTACTTCTTCGACGTGCGCACGATCCGGCGCGGCCCGATCGACGACGGCACGATGCGCTTCTCGGGCCCGGCGCCGGGCGCTTCCGCCGCGCCGCCGCGTGAGGCGGAGCCGGTCGCGGGGCCCTCCTAACGCGACTCGGCAGGACAGTGCTCGCCGGGGGCTGTGGATCGCGTCGAGCCGACGGCGATTGCTGAATTGACCACACTGGGAGGGGGTCGATCCAGCAAACGGCCCGCTCACCAGTGGGCGTCGTGCTCCTCCATCACGCCGAGGCCCTCGGCGAGGTCTACGCCCTCGAGCGCGCCGGCGAAGGCGCCGAAGCGCAGCCGGTAGCGGGAGCGCAGCAGCAGGAGGTTGTCGCTGCGGGCTCGCTCGGTCTCTGACTCGAAGCGCAGCTCCGCGCCGTCGGCGAAGCCGATCGCGTCGAGGCCGCGGAAGGAGACCGGCGGCGGCTCCCGCGGCTCGCCGTCGATCCAGATCGCTCGCTCGCTGCCCCGCGCCGGGTCGTTGATGCCCTCGACCAGGTTCCAGGCGACGGCGCGGCCGTCGGCCGCGCTGCCGACGCCGGCCGACCACAGCCAGCTCGTGTGGCGCCGGTGGTGCCCGGCCGATTCGTCGTCGACCGCCAGGGCGTCGACCTCCCAGCGACGGCCGCCGGCCTCGACCGTGCCGCGGACCGGCACGCCGGCTCGCTTGCGCGTCCAGGCCCACGCCCGCCCACTCGGGCAGCGCGCCTCGATCGCC
>DASQDJ010000028.1:0-7995 GCA_035634215.1 Solirubrobacterales bacterium
CTCCTCCCCGGCGAGGACCCGGCCGCTCCACTGCGCTCGCGCCCGCCCGGCGGCCTCTTCGTCGCCCAGGGCCACCGTCGGCACGCCGTGATCGCGCGCCTGACCGAGGAGCCGCTCCCAGCTCGACGCCGCCGCGAGGCCGACGACCTGCAGCTCCTCGGAGCCGGCGGCGATCTCCAGCGCCTGGGTCCCGATCGAGCCGGTGGACCCGAGTATCACCAGCTTCTTCATCCAGGGCCAGTCTAGGTGGGTGGGTAGGCCAGCTGGCTCAGTAGACCAGCAGGAGCGAGAGGTAGTAGCCGACGACGATGGTGAAGAGGACGGCGTCGAGCCGGTCGAGCACGCCGCCGTGGGGGCCGAAGAGGCGGCCGGTGTCCTTGCGGTCGAGGTCGCGCTTGATCAGCGAGGCGAAGAGGTCGCCGACCGGCGCGACGGCGGCCACGGCGGCGCCGATCAGCAGGGCGTCGATTCCCGAGAGCCAGTCCTGGTAGAGGCCGGCGAACCAGAAGGCCATCGTGCCGATCAGGAAGCCGCCGATCAGGCCCTCCAGCGTCTTGTTGGGCGAGAGGCTCGGCGCGATTCGGTGCGAGCCGAACATGCGGCCGGTCGCGTAGGCGCCGGTGTCCGTCGCGAAGGTGCCGACCAGCACGTCGATCAACAGCGCCGCGCCGTGGTCGGGCAGCTCGCGCAGGAGCACGGCGTGCACGAACGGCAGCCCGATCCAGACGATCGCCAGCACGCTGACGCCCAGCGAGACCGTGACGGCGTCTCGGTGCCTGCGATCGGCGCCGAAGAAGAAGAGCAGCGGAAAGGACGCGGCGAGGGCGAGCAGGACGTTGAACGCGGTGCCGAAGTGGGCAGCGGCGACCATTGCGGCGACGGCGACGTAGGCGGCTATCTGGACCGGACGCAGGTCGCTCGTCATCACGAAGAGCTCGCGCAGGCACACCAGCGCGATCACGGCCATCGCGAGCGCGAAGGGCAGGCCTCCGAGGACGGTTATCCCGATCGCGAAGGCGATCCAGGGGATCGCGACGACGATCCGCCGGGCGGTCTCGCCGCGCAGCACGTTGCCGCGCCGCCGCTGTCGCGGCTCCGGTCGCGCTCGCCGCTCCGGCGCCGGCTCCTCGTCGAGGCCCTCGAAGAGGTCGATGACGGGATCGGGGCCCTGTCGGCGGGGCTGCTCCTCCTCCACGCCCTCACCTCCCCCCGAAGCGGCGCCGTCGCCGCTCGAACTCCCCCAGCGAGGCCTCGAGGCACTCCCGCGTGAAGTCCGGCCACAGCTCGTCGCGGAAGACGAGCTCCGAGTAGGCGCACTGCCAGAGCAGGTAGTTGGAGACGCGGTGCTCGCCGCTGGTGCGGATGAGCAGATCGGGGTCGTTCATCTCCGGCGCGTAGAGGCAGCGCCGGAAGTCCGCCTCGGAGCCGCCCTGGAAGGCCCGCGCCGCGTCGACGATCTCCGCCCGGCCGCCGTAGTTGAAGGCGACGAAGAAGACGATCCGGTCGTTCTGCGAGGTTTGCGCTTCCGCCCACTCCATCCGCTCGACCAGGCCCGGCTCGACCCCCTCGCGGCGGCCGACGAAGCGCATCCGCACGCCTTCCTCGCGCAGCTCCGGCGTCTCGGTGTCGATCCGCTCGCCGAACATCCGCATCAGCTCGTCGACCTCCTCGCGCGGGCGCGACCAGTTCTCGGTCGAGAACGAGAACACGGTCAGCTCCTCGACCCCGAGCTCGGCGGCGTCGCGAAGCCGTGCCTTGACGACGTCGGCGCCGGCCCGGTGCCCCTCGGCGACCGGCAGGCCGCGCTGCTGCGCCCATCTGCCGTTGCCATCGGTGATGATCGCGACGTACCGCGGGGAGGCGCTCACACCTCGAGGATCTCGGCTTCCTTGCCCTTGAGCGAGTCGTCGATCTCGGCGATCGCCTCGTCGGTCTGCTTCTGCAGGGCCGCCTCGGCGCGGCGCTCGTCGTCCTCGCCGACTTCGCCCTCCTTTTTCAGGTCGCGAAGGTCGCTCATGATGTCGCGGCGGACGTTGCGGATCGCGACCCGGCCTTCCTCGGCGACGCCGTGGACGACCTTGACCATCTCGCGCCGCCGCTCCTCGGTCATCTCGGGGACCTGCAGGCGGATCACGTTGCCGTCGTTGCTCGGCGCCAGCCCGACGTCGGACTCCTGGATCGCCTTCTCGATCGCCCCGATCGCGCTCTTGTCGAAGGGCGTGACGGTGAGCAGGCGGGCGTCGGAGGCGGCGACGTTGGCGAGCTGCTTGAGCGCCGTTGGCGATCCGTAGTAGTCGACCGTGATCCGGTCCAGCAGGTGCGGGGACGCGCGGCCCGTCCGGACCGTGGCCAGCTCGCCGCGGCTCGACTCCACCGACTTGGCCATCCGCTCCTTCGCGTCTGCCAGCAGCTCGTCTATCAGCTCCACCGGGGCTCCTCGCTCCTCATCGGGGGGACGCGCTGGAGACCAGCGTGCCGACCCTCTCGCCGCGGACGATCCTATCTATGTTCGACTCGTCGCCCATGTTGAAGACGTAGATCGGCAGGTCGTTGTCCATGCAGAGGGACAGCGCGGTCGAGTCCATCACCTTGAGGCCGCGCTCGATCGCCTCCCGATGCCCGATCTCCGGGATGAACTTCGCGTCGGGCTCGATCGCCGGGTCGGCGTCGTAGACCCCCTCCACCCCGTTCTTGGCCATCAGGATCGCGCCGGCGTGGATCTCGAGGGCGCGAAGCGCCGCCGCCGTGTCGGTGGTGAAGAACGGGTTGCCGGTGCCCGCGGCGAAGATCACCACGCGCCCCTTTTCCAGGTGCCGCATGGCGCGGCGGCGGATATATGGCTCGGCGACCTCCTTGACGTCGATCGCCGACATCACGCGGGTGTGCTGGTCGAGCTTCTCGAGGGCGTCCTGCAGGGTCAGCGCGTTGAGGACAGTCGCGAGCATCCCCATGTAGTCGCCGGTGGCGCGGTCCATGCCGGCCGCGGCGCCCTGCAGGCCGCGGTAGATGTTGCCTGCCCCGACCACGATCGCGACCTCGACGCCGCGCTCGCGCACCGCGGCCACCTGGCGCGCGATGCGCTGCACCTCCTCGGGGTCGGTGCCGTGCTGGAGCTGGCCCATCAGCGCCTCCCCCGAGAGCTTCAGGAGGATGCGGCTGAACTTGGGCTGGCCGTCGTCGCTCACTCGCCGACGCGAAAATACGCGAAGCGGGCGACGCGAACGTTCTCGCCGGTCTTCGCGGCCAGCTCCTGGCGCAGCTCCTCGATCGTCTTCGACTCGTGCTTCTCGGCGTTGACGTGGGGCTGGTCGAGCATCGCGACGTCCTTGGCCCACTTGGCCAGCTGGCCCTCGACGATCTTCTCCACCACGTTGTCGGGCTTGCCTTCTTCGCGGGCCTTCTCCTCGAAGACCCGCTTCTCGGCCTCGCGCTCCTCGGCCGGGATCTCGTCGGCCGAGACGTACTGCGGCGCGCTCGCGGCGACGTGCAGGGCGACCTCGTAGGCGAATGCCTTGAAGTCATCGTTACGGGCGACGAAGTCGGTCTCGCACTGGACCTCGACCATCGCGCCGACCTTGTCGTTGGCGTGGATGTAGGAGGCGACGACTCCCTCGCTCGTCCCCCGTCCTTCGCGCTTCGCCGCCGACGCCTGTCCCTTCACCCGCAGGATCTCGATCGCCCGATCGACGTCCCCGTCGGATTCGTTCAAGGCGGCTTTGCAGTCCATCATCGCCGCCCCAGTCCGATCCCTCAGCGCCTTCACATCCGCTGCCGAAATGCTCACTGCCCCGCCCCTTTCTCCGGAGTAGCCGGCACTTGCTTCTCGGCCTCGTCGCCAGCCGGCGCGGCCTGACCTTGGGCCTCAGCCGCTTCTCCCGCGGGTGGCGTCGTAGGGGGAACCGCCCCTGAGGACGCTTTAGCGACCGGAGGGGGCGGTGGGTCCCCTGCGGCGACAGGACCCGCGGGTCCCGCGCTCTGTCCTTTAGCCGGGGGCTGCGACGGCGTTTGAGCCGCGGCCGCCTGCGCTTTGGCCGCAGCCTCCGCCTCAGCCGCTTTTTTCGCAGCCTCTTCGGCTTCCTTGCGCGCTTTCTCTTCTTCCTCGCGTTTCTTGCGCTCTTCTTCCTCGCGTTTGCGCCGTTCCATCTCCTCGGCCAGGCGCCGCTCCTCCTGGACCCGCCAGGCGCCGGCGCCCTCCTCGATCGCGGCGCCGATCGTCCCGATCACCAGATCGCAGGAGCGGATCGCGTCGTCGTTGCCGGGGATCACGTAGTCGATCGGCTTCGGGTCGCAGTTGGTGTCAACCAGGCCGATGATCGGGATCCGCAGCCGCACCGCCTCGCGCACCGCGATCTCCTCCGTTTTGAGGTCGGTGACGAAGACGGCGTCGGGGAGGCGGTCCATGTCGCGGACGCCGCCGAGGTTGTACTCGAGCTTGGCCAGCTCCGCCTGCATCCCCATCCGCTCCTTGGTGGGCAGCAGCTCGAGTTTGCCCTCCTGCTGCCACTCGGTCAGCTCGTGCAATCGCGATATCCGCGCCGAGATCGTCTGGAAGTTGGTCAGCAGCCCGCCCAGCCAGCGCTGGTTGACGTAGGGCATCTTGCAGCGGTCGGCCCACTCCTGGACGGGGCCACGCGCCTGCTTCTTGGTACCGACGAAGAGGACGGTTCCGCCGCCGCTGGACAGCTCGCCGGCGAAGCGGCGGGCGTTCTCCAGCAGGGCCTCGGTCTGGACGAGGTCGATGATGTGGATCCCGTCGAGCTCGCCGAAGATGTAGCGGCGCATGTTGGGGTTCCAGCGCCGGGTCTGGTGGCCGAAGTGGACCCCAGCCTCCAGCAGCTCTCTGAGGCCTGCCTCTGGCATTTCGATTCTCCTTGGTGTTGCCGTGAAACCCCGCCGCCCTTGGCCCGGGACCCGGCTCTGTGCCGGTCAGGATCCGGACTGGATTCGACGGGGGTCGATTTCCGGTCGAGCGGGGATTGTAGTGCGGCTAATCCCTCCTAGGCCGTCCGGGCGGCCTCGAGGGCGGCGGCGAGGTCCGGCGGCAGCTCCGACTCGAAGCTCAGCCGCTTGCCGCTCGCCGGGTGGTCGAAGGCGAGCCGGTGGGCGTGGAGGAACTGCCTGCTCAGCCCGTACTTCTCCTCGCCGCCGTAGGTCGGGTCGCCGACCAGCGGGTGGCCGATCGCCGCGAAGTGGGCGCGGATCTGATGGGTGCGGCCGGTCTCCAGTCGCACCTCCAGGTAGGTCTCAGCCGCCAGCGACTCGACCACCTCGAAGTGGGTGCGGGCCTGCCGCGACGCGGCGCCGGAGACGGCCATCCTGTGCCGCTGCTTGGCGGCGCGGCCGATCGGCGCGTCGATCGTCCCCGTCCGCGAGCCGATCCGCCCGTGCGCGAGGGCCAGGTAGACGCGTTCCACCTCGCGGCGGCGCACGGCCTCCTGCAGGGCCGCGTGCGCCGCGTCGCTCCTGGCGACGACCAGCAGGCCACTCGTCCCCTTGTCGAGGCGGTGGACGATGCCGGGCCGCTCGGGCTCGGCGCCGCCGCCAAGCAGCTCACCGAGCTCGTCGACCAGGGTGGGGCCGCGGTGCGAGGGCGCCGGGTGGACGACCAGCCCGGCGGGCTTGTCGACCACCGCTAGGGCGTCGTCCAGGTGGACGACGCCCACCTCGCTCACGGCGGCCCCTGACGGGCGTAGCCCAGGCCGAGGACGACGACGCCCGCCGTGATCGCGACGTCGGCCAGGTTGAACGGCGGCCAGGAGAGCACGTCCAGATAGTCGGTCACCGCGTCGGCGCGGATTCGATCGGCGAGATTGCCGAGCGCGCCGCCGACGAGCAGGCCAGTGGCGAGCCACATCCCCGGTCGGTCGGGGTCGCGGGCGAACAGGGCGGCGACGAAGAGGAGAGCGACGACCGTGAGGGCGATCAGGATCGTGCCACCGCCGCTCGCCAGGCCGAAGGCGATGCCCCTGTTGTGGGTCAGGGTCAGGCTGAGCGGGCCGAGGACCTCGACGTGCTCGCCGGGCGCCAGGTTCGCCTCGATGGCGGCCTTGGCGGCCTGGTCGAGGGCGACGACGAGGCCGCAGAGGGCGGCAGCGAGCCGCCAGCCGCGGCCGCTCACCCGGCGATCAGGCCGACGACGATGGCCTGCAGGACGAAGAGGACGATCACCCCGACGATCGGGCTGAGGTCGATCGCCAGCCCGCCGCCCCCCAGCGGCGGCAGGAAGCGGCGGAAGAGGTTCAGGTAGGGGTTCGTCGTCTCCGAGACGAAGTCGAGGACCGCCCGCAGCGCGGGGCTGTACGGCATCCGCGGGATCCACGAGCTGAGCACGTTGAGGAAGATCAGGACGATGTAGACGAGGAAGAGGGCGCTGACGTAGTTGGCCACGTCGTCGCGGGTCAGCGCCAGCGGCAGCAGGAAGGCGCTCAACCGCGCATCCTCTCCAGCGAGGCGCGCACCGCCGCTTCGAAGGCCCGCCGCGCCCCTTCGCGGTCGAGCGCTTCGAGCCCCGCTTCCGTGCTGCCGCCCGGCGAGGTGACGGCGACCCGCAGGTCGGCGGGACGCCTGACGCGCATCAGCGCCCCCGTGCCGGCCGCCGCCTCGACGACCAGCCTCTCCGCCAGCTCCTCGTCGAGCCCCGCGCCGACGCCCGCCTCCGCGAGCGCCTCGGCCACCAGGGCGAAATAGGCCGGCGAGCAGCCCATCAGCGCGGTGGCGAGGTCGAACTGGGAGTCCGGCAGCTCGACCACGGACCCGAGCGCGTCCAGCCTCTCCCGCACCTCTGGATCGAAGTCGCCGGCCACGCAGAGCACGCCCTGGCCCACCTCCACCGCGAGGTTGGGCATGACCCGCGCCGCCTGGACACCGGGAAAGGCGCCCTGGACCTTCTCGAGCGAGGTCGCGCCGAGGATCGAGACGACCGACCTGACGCCCTTCAGTTCTGCGGCCGCCTGCTCGAGAACGTTCGGCTTCACCGCGAGCACGACCACATCGGCCCGCTCCGTCAGCTCCCCATTGGACCCGACGGCCTCGCCCCCCACATCTTCCGCCAGCCCCCGCGCCTTCTCCGGATCGGCATCGAAGAACAGCATCTGCGCCCACTGCCCCGCCCACCCCCTCGCGAAGGCCGCCGCCATGTTTCCGGACCCGCAGAACCCGACGATCATCTCCCCGCGGAGACTAGTCGCGGCCGTCGAAGGAGGGTTGGGTGCCCCTCTCAGCGGATTGTACTTTTTGCGCGATCACAACCTCGGATGGCCCGGGCGGGCCTTCGCAAAAAGTTGAGCGTGAGGGGCACCCAACCCTCCCCACACCACCTAAGACTGGTTGAAGAACCCTTTGTCGAGCAACCGAGCCTTCTCCTCGGCCGACACCTCGACGTTTCGAGGCGTCAACAGGAAGATCTTCTCGGCGATCCGCTGCATGCCGCCCTCGAGCGCGTAGGTGAGGCCGGAGCAAAAATCGATCATCCGCTTCGAGAGCTCGTGATCGGTGGTCTGCAGGTTGAGGATGACCGGGACCGAGCGCTTGAACTGGTCGGCCACCTGCTGGGCGTCGTTGAAGTTGCGCGGGATCACGAGGTGGACTTTGACCTCGGAGTCGTCGCCGACCGGGCGCAGGACGCGCGTTCGCGAGGATGAGACCGGCTCGTCGTCGGCGAAGATGTCGTCGATCTCGTCGCGGCGCGAGCGGCGCGAGGTCGGCAGGCGCCTCACCTGGCCCGAGTCGCGGCGGGAGTCCAGCTCGTCCTCGTCGGGGCCGAAGTCTTCGTCGTATTCGGGGCCGTGGTCGTGCTCTTCGGCGAGACCGAAGTAGACCAGGGCTCTATGCCAGCTGTCGCGTAGTGCCATGCGTGCGTGTTTCGGCTCTTTCCAGCCGATTCCTCTAGCGCGTCAGGGAGTGTAGAGCGCCGTTCCGAGGCGAACGATGGTCGCCCCCTCCTCGACGGCGACCCGCCAGTCCTGGGAGGTGCCCATCGAGAGCCGCTCGAGGCAG
>DASQDJ010000029.1:0-9104 GCA_035634215.1 Solirubrobacterales bacterium
AGCATCAGGCGAAAGAAGCGCGGCTGCAGGCGCCTGAAGTTCTCTTCGAGGGAGGGCGTGGACCCGAGGTTCGCGTAGCTGGCCCCGTCGTCGTCGGCGATGCCAAAGCCCCAGCCGTTTCGCTGCACGTCGGCGCTGGCCGACGGAGCGATGGCAACCATGAGGGTCGCGAGCACGGCAAGCAGCGCAGTAAGACGACGAGTGGCCACTGAATCCCCCTGTGAAGGTCCGGTTGGAAGTAATGCTGGCGCGACTTTGCAAACCAGCATGTTTTTGCTGAACTGAACCTATGCCGGCCTGCTAGCGGAGGTCAAGTTAAGGGAGTGTTGTGACTAAGAAAGGATCATGCACGTCGCGACGGCGTGGGCGAGCAGCTTGCCGTCGCTGGCAGCGGTGAGCTTCGCCTCGGCGGTTGCCTGGCGCCGGCCGCGATAGACGACGTCGGCCGCACAGAGGACGCGGCCGGTGTCGCGCGTCATCGGTCGCACGTACTTCACCTCGATCCCGAGCGACGTGTAGCCGACGCCTGCCGGCAACGTGGTGTGGACGGCGCAGCCGAGGGCCGAGTCGAGCAGCGTGGCGGCGTAACCGCCGTGGACGACGCCGATCGGGTTGTAGTGCTCCTCGCCCGGCTCGCCCTCGAAGACGCAGCGGCCGTCTCCCAGCTCGATCGGCCGCAGCCTCATCGTCACCGCGATCGGCGGTGGCGGCAGCTCTCCCGCCACGATCGCCTCCATGTACTCCATGCCGGTCATCGTCGCCCCGGCCGCCGCGGTCGGCACCGGGTCCTGCCAGACGAGCGTGCGGCTGCGGGTCGTCTCCGGGCTGGAGGCGGCGAACGCTTCCGCCGCCTCCACGGCGTCGGCGGCTCCTGCGCTCATCCGCGCGCTCCGCGCCGCTCGAGCGCGCGCCGCGCCTCGACGGCCCGGCTGGCCGGGTAGTGCAGGTCGGCGGTTATCTCCGCCTGGCTGATCGCGATCCGCGGCGCCCGGCTTCGCTGGTGATGGTTCCTATGCCTTGAGATCAGCTTCATCGCTGTGCCTCCGTTCGGCTTCGAGGTGAGTTGCACGAAGCAACCCGGGTGCGATTACCTTAGCCGAGTCAGTTGCTTCGTGCAACCCAATGTGAGAAGATTCACGCGTGCTTCGTCACGACTATCCGGGGCAGATCTGCTCGATCGCCAAGGCACTCGAGGTGATCGGAGAGCGCTGGTCGCTCTTGATCGTGCGCGACGTGATGGGCGGCCGGCGGCGCTTCGACGACCTCCAGAAGGGGCTGGGGATCGCCCGCAACGTCCTCTCCACCCGACTGCAGCGGCTCGTCGAGGAGGACCTCCTCGAACGGCGCCCCTACCAGGAGAGCCCGCCCCGCTACGAGTACTTCCTCACCGAGAAGGGCCTCGACCTCTGGCCCTCGCTGATCGCGCTGCTCGGCTGGGGCGACCGCCACACGCCCTACCCCGACGGCCCACCAATGGTGATCGTCCACAAGGAGTGCGGCGGGCAGGTCAGCGACCGCGGCATCTGCGAGCGGTGCGGCAATCTGCTGCACGCGCGCGACGCGCGGGCGCTGCCGGGGCCCGGCGCGGAGGCGCTAGCGTTGGCCGCCCAGCAAAGCGAGTAGGGAGAGCGAGATGGCGACGGCGGCTGAGCTTCAGGTGCGGGACAAGATCTTCGTCGGCGGCGAGTGGGTCGAGCCGGAGGCCGCCGAGCGAATCGAGGTGATCAACCCGACCACCGAGGAGCCGATCGGCTCGATTCCCGCCTGCGGCCCTGCCGACGCCGATCGTGCCGTGCGCGCGGCCCGCGATGCTTTCGAGGCCTGGTCGCAGACGTCGCGCGAGGAGCGCGCCGGCTACCTCGAAGCGATCGCGGCAGGGCTGGGCGAGCGCACCGACGAGATCGCGGCGACGATCGCCCAGGAGCTCGGCATGCCGCTGAAGCTGAGCAAGATCATCCAGGCGGGCCTCCCCACCGGTCAGTTCGCGGCGATGCCGAAGCTGATGGAGGAGATCGCGTGGGAGGAGGAGATCGGCAACTCGCGGGTGCTGCGCGAGCCGATCGGCGTGCTCGGCGCGATCACTCCCTGGAACTACCCGCTCAACCAGATCGCGGCCAAGGTCGCCCCCGCCCTCGCCGCCGGCTGCACGGTGGTGCTGAAGCCGAGCGAGGTGGTGCCGCTGAACGCCTTCCTCCTCGCCGAGGTCGTCGAGGCCGCAGGGCTGCCGGCGGGCGTCTTCAACCTGGTGACCGGGACCGGCCCAGTCGTCGGTGAGGCGATCGCCGGCCACCCAGGCGTCGACATGGTCTCCTTCACCGGCTCCACCCGGGCCGGTCGGCGCGTCTCGGAGCTCGCCGCCGCCACCGTGAAGCCGGTCGCGATGGAGCTCGGCGGCAAGTCGCCCAACGTGATCCTCGACGACGCCGAGCTCGCCAAAGCGGTCCCGGACGGGGTCGCCAAGTGCTTCCTCAACTCAGGCCAGACCTGCAGCGCGCTGACCCGGATGCTGGTGCCGCGCGAGAAGCTCGCCGAGGCGGAGCAGCTGGCCACCGAGACGGCGGCGGGCTTTACTCCTGGCGACCCGTTCGAGCCCTCGACCCGCCTCGGGCCCCTCGTCTCCGAGGTTCAGCGCGAGCGGGTCCGCGACTACATCCGCAAGGGCGAGGAGGAGGGCGCGAAGCTGCTGACCGGCGGCACGGCGGCGCCCGACGGCCTCGAGCGCGGCTACTTCGTCCGCCCCACGGTCTTCTCAGAGGTGACGCCGGAGATGACGATCGCTCAGGAGGAGATCTTCGGGCCGGTCCTCGTAATTCAGCCCTACGACGACGAGGACGACGCGGTGCGGATCGCCAACGAGACGGTCTACGGCCTCGCCGGCGGCGTCTGGTCTGCTGACCCCGATCGTGCCATTGCCGTCGCCAAGCGGATCCGCACGGGGCAGATCGAGATCAACGGCGGCCGCTTCAACCCGATCGCGCCGTTCGGCGGCTTCAAGCAGTCGGGGCACGGGCGCGAGAACGGTCGCTACGCGATCGAGGAGTTGCTGCAGGTCAAGAGCCTGCAGCTGTAGCGACCGGCATAGGCTCCCCGGCATGGACTTCGAGCTGACGAACGAGCAGCGCCTGCTGCGCGACACCGTGCGGGACTTCGCGCGGCAGGAGGTGGCGCCGGTCGCGGAGGAGCTGGATCGCGAGAAGCGGTTCCCCTACGAGATCGTTGCGAAGATGGGGTCGCTGGGGTTGATGGGAATCCCGTTCCCCGAGGAGTACGGGGGCGGCGGCGCCGACACTCTGTCCTATGTGCTCGCGGTCGAAGAGCTGGCCCGGATCGACTCATCGGTCTGCATCACGATGGCCGCCCACACCTCGCTCGGCACGATGCCGATCCACCTCTGGGGGACGGACGAGCAGAAGGTGGAGTGGCTGCCGCGGCTCTGCAGCGGGGAGCGGCTTGCCTCCTTTGGCCTCACCGAGCCCGAAGCGGGCTCCGATGCGGGCAACGTGCGCACCACGGCTCGGCTCGAGGACGGCGAGTGGGTGATCGACGGCGCCAAGCAGTTCATCACCAACTCGGGCACCGACATCTCGGGCTGCGTCTCGATCACCGCGGCGACCGGCGAGGGCAACGGGCGCAAGGAGATCTCGAACATCGTCGTGCCGAGCGGCACGCCGGGCTACGAGGCCGGCGAGCCCTACCGCAAGATGGGCTGGAACGCTTCAGACACCCGGCCGCTCAGCTTCGAGGAATGCCGCGTGCCCGAGGCCAACCTGCTGGGCCGGCGCGGCGACGGCTTCAAGAACTTCCTCCACATCCTCGACGGCGGGCGGATCGGCGTCGCCGCGATGGGTGTGGGGCTAGCCCAGGGCGCGCTCGACGAGGCGATCTCCTATGCCAAGGAGCGCCGCGCCTTCGGCCAGCCGATCTCCAAGTTCCAGTCGATCCAAGCGAAGATCGCCGACCTCTCGGCCCAGATCGAGGCGGCGCGGCTGCTGACCTGGCGGGCGGCGCTCGAGAAGGACGCCGGTAAGTCGTTCACCCTGACCGCGGCCCAGGCGAAGCTGATCACCGGGCGCCTGGCGGTGCGCGCCACCGAGGAGGCGGTGCAGATCCACGGCGGCTACGGCTACATCGAGGAGTACCCGGTCTGCCGCTTCTACCGCGACGCCAAGATCCTCACGATCGGCGAGGGCACCGACGAGGTGCAGCAGATGGTGATCGCGCGTCAGCTCGGCTGCTGAGCGTCGGGAGCGGCTGCGCTCAGGGAGCGGGCTGCGCGGTTACCGCCCCCTCGGCGCGGCCGACGACCTCGGCGGCGCGCCCCACCCGCTCGCCGATTCCGTAATGAGAGCAGATCGCGAGCTCGTGCTCGCGCAGCAGCGGACGGGTCGGATCCACCGTCGGAGCGCGGCGCAGCTCGTCGCGGCGGTGCGCGGTCCAGACACGGCCGCCACCCCCCGCGCAGTTGCGCGTAGGCACGGCAACGAGGTGTCCGCGGCGGCGGCGCAAGAGCGGCAGGCGCCCTCCCAGGTCGACGATCAGCCAGGCCGGCTCCCCCCGCTCCGCGTCGGCGAAGGTCCCTCGCACCCGTCCGGCTCGAGCCCCGTCGACGTCGTCGACATCGAAGCCCAGCCAGCTACCGGTCACCCGCCTGCCTCTCCATCAGCTCGGTGGCGGCGCTGGCCGGGTCCAGCTCGCGCCGCACGACCCGCTCCAACAGGGCCGCGGTGTCGGCGTCGCCCTCGGCCGTCGCCTCGAGCCGGCGGCGCATCCGCGAGGCGGCGATCCCCAGCACCTCGCTGCGCAGGTTGCGGGCGCGACGCGCCTCGAGCGTGCCGCTCTCCGCGATGAACGACCGATGCTCGTCGATCTTGGCGGCCAGCTCGTCGACTCCCCTCCCGGCCGCCGCCTCGGTTCGCAGCACCGGCACCTGCCACTTGCCGGGCTCGTGCGAGAGCGCCAGGACGCTCTTGACCTCGCGCACCATGGTGTCGGTCATTGGGTGGTCGGCCTTGTTGACGACGATGACGTCCGGGATCTCCATCACGCCCGCCTTCAGCGCCTGGATCGAGTCCCCGGACCCCGGCATCAGCGCCAGCACGATCGTGTCGGCGTGGTCGACGATGTCGATCTCGGCCTGGCCGACGCCGACCGTCTCGATCAGGACGTCGTCCTTGCCGGCCGCGTCCATCGCGAGCGCTACCTGCAGCGCGGCCTCCGAGAGGCCGCCGAGCGCCCCCCGCGAGGCCATTGAGCGGATGAAGACGCCGGGGTCGAGGAAATGCTCCGAGAGCCGGATCCGGTCGCCGAGCAGGGCGCCCCGGGTGAAGGGGCTGGAAGGATCGATCGAGAGGACGGCAACCTGCCGCTCGGCCTTGCGCAGCTCCGCCGTGAGCGCCCCGATCAGGGTGCTCTTCCCCACCCCGGGCGGCCCGGTGAAGCCGACGATACGGGCCTTGCCGGTACGCGGGTAGACCTCGCGGACCAGCTCCCAGCCGGCCGGGTCGTCGGACTCGATCAAGGTGATCGCCCGCGCCAGGGCGCGCTTCTCGCCGGCGACGAGGCGCTCGGCGAGCGAGGCGGTCTTGGCGGCGTCGGGCATGGGGGCGCCAGTCTAGAGTCCCGGCCGCCCGTGATCCGCTGCTCTCGCTTCCTTCGCTTCTGCGCCCGCAACGGGATGCTGACGCCGAAATACGCGCTTCTCCTGGGGCGCTACCTGAGGCGCCGCTTCCTAAGCCGAGCCGGCTGGCGCTGGCGCACCGACGGCCCGGTCTTCTTCGGCAGCCGGCTCGAACTGCAGGTGGGGCGGGGCGGCCGGATCGACTTCGGCCGCTTCGTCTGGGTCGGGCACGGCACCAAGATCCGCTGCCACGAGGGAGCCGTCGAGATCGGCCGCAAGACCGTGCTGGGACAGGAGTGCACGATCTCCGCCTACAACCGGGTGCGGATCGGCGAGGAGTGCGTGATCGCCGACCGGGCGATGTTCATCGACTTCGACCACGGCGTCGTCGAGGTCGAGCGCCCGATCCGCGCGCAGGGGATCTACACGCGCGACGTCGAGGTCGGCTCCAACGTCTGGATCGGCTACGGAGCCTGCATCCTGCGCGGCGTCAGCGTCGGCGACAACGCGATCGTCGGCACGAACTGCGTAGTCACCAAGGACGTGCCCGCCAACGCGGTGGTGGCTGGCGTCCCCGCCCGCATCCTCCGTATGCGCGACGCGCCGGAGCAGCTGCGGTGGCCGGACCCGGTCGAACCGGATCCGGCCGCCTGGACGACCATGCAGGCACCGCGGCCCGACTGAGCGGGTCTATTCGATCCAGATCCCGCGGTGCACGCCCCCTGTGCTCTCGCCTGTGAGCCTCACTTTGCCCTGGAAGTTGCCGTTGTTTGTTGTTTCTCCCGGGTTAGCGCAGCCCATGCCGTGTTCGCGGTAGTGGATCCCGACCAGGTTCAGATCCAGCTCGACGCCCCGTGTCGCTTCGGCCCCGCCGTTTGTGAATGTGACGGTCTGCAGGCCAGCCTGCGGGAAGACTGTGACGAGGCAGGCGTCGTAGTGGAATTCCATGACTTCGTTGTCAGGGCAGACGAAGTCGATGGCCCCTGTCAGATGTTCTTCGTTGGGGCCGACGTGCACCATCCATTTGCAGCCGTTGGGTGTGAAGACCGCTTCCATGTTGTCTACGGCGCAGTTCTGGAATGTCGGTGTGAGCAGGAATGTCGGGGTTGTCGCGACAGCGAGTGTGCCGTCGAACCCGAACGTGCCGCACTGCAGCGCACCGTCGTCGAAGCTGAACTGAGTGGCGGCGCTCTGCTGGCCTGTGAGGATCGTGTGTTCCGCTTCGGAATGCAGTTCCGGCGACGCCTGGGCGGCTGGAGCGCCGGCCGCTCCTAGGCAGAGAGCCACCAGGGAACAGATGAGGAGCTTGCGGGTCATCGTTCGTTCCTTCCGTTCGGTGAGTTCCCTGGCCGACCCTTGATACCGGCTCGCGCGCCAATGCACAAGGAACCTCGATTAAACGGAGACGGGGCGCGGCTTCACGGTACGCGGACAGCGCCTAGCATCCGATGGAACGGATACGTTTCCATTCGATGCGTCGACCCTGCGCAGGCCGTTACGTTGCGATCCACAGACAAGACATTGCCCCGTCAGGAGAGAGCATCGGATGGACGTCGCAGGGCGGTTCGGAGAGAACTTGGCGCGTTGTCGCCGACACGCGGATCTGTCTCAAGAGGAGCTCGGTCTTCGCGCCTCGATGAACCGAACGCAGATTGGCATTCTCGAGCGGGGCGAGCGCTTGCCGCGAATCGACACCTTGGTGAGGCTCGCGGGGGCGCTGTCCGTCTCACCAGACGAGCTCCTCCGGGGAATCCGCTGGCGTCCGGGCGCGGTACGGACTGGCGGCTTCGAACTGACGACCGACGAGGACGACCGGACGCGATAGGGCTCGCCGGCGCGGTCGACCCAGGGATGAGGTCACCCGCTTAACCTCTGCCGACTCTCGTCAGGAGGGGTTTTGACTGTAGACCGATCGCCTGACAGACAGAACAATTCCAACCGATGACCGTCGCCAGCCGCTTTGCCGAGAACCTGATCCGCTGCCGAGAACGCGCTGGCCTCTCGCAGGAGGAGCTGGGCGCCAGGGCGTCCCTGCACCGAACCGAGATCGGGAAGCTCGAGAGCGGGACTCGCGCTCCCCGAATCGACACGCTCGTCAAACTGGCCGGCGCCCTGTCGGTCCAGCCCAGCGAGCTGTTGGAGGGAATCGACTGGGAGCCCGCGAGCACGACGCGGGGCGGTTTCTCGATCGCCGACGACGGCCCGCGCCCCGGCTGAGAGCGCCGCCGCTCAGGCGGGTCGGGGCTCGCCGACCAGCTCGGCGTAGACCGCCGCCGTCTGCTCGGCGACATCGGCCCAGTCGAACTGGCGCAGGTGCTCGTAGGCTTCGGCGACGAGGCGGTGACCGAGGTCGTCGTCGCGAAGGACGCGGATCGCCACCTCGGCGAGCGCTTCGGGATCGTGGGAGCGGAAGCGAAGGCCTACCTCCTCGCGCGGCACGACCTCGCGCAGGCCGCCCGTGTCGGCGACGATGCAGGGGCATTCGGACGCCATCGCCTCCAGCGCGACCAGGCCGAAGGGCTCGTAGATCGACGGCACCACGGTCAGGTCGGCGATCCGGTAGAGGGAGTGCAGGACGTCGTCGCCGATCCAGCCGAGGAATGTGCCGTGGTCCATCAGGCCGAGGCCCTCCGCCTGCTTGTGCAGCTCGGCCTCGTGGGTGCCGGAGCCGGCGACGAGGAAGCGGGTCCCGGGCGCCTCTTCGAGCACCCTCGGCATCGCCTCCAGCGCCAGCTGGAAGCCCTTCTCGTAGACGAGGCGACCGATCAGCAGTACCAGCTTCTCGTCGGGCGCCGCGAACTCGCCGCGCAGGCGCCGCAGCTCGTCGGGGTCCTGCGGCTGCAGGTCGTCGGGGTCGATCCCGTTCGGGATGACGTTGACCCGGTCCTCTTCGACGCCGAAGATGTCGGCGATCTGCTCGCGCATGTAGTGGGAGCAGGCGATGACGCGCTCGGAGCGGTTGGTTATCCAGCGCTCGACGCCGTGGATGTAGGACTGGGGGTGCGTGTTTACCCAGCCCTGGTGGCGGCCGTGCTCGGTCGCGTGGATGGTGGTGACGAGCGGCGCTTCGAAGCGCTTGGCGAGGTGGTCGCAGGCGTTGGCGACGAGCCAGTCATGGCCGTGGACGAGGTCGAAGCTGTAGCGGTCGCCGAGCTCGACGCCGGCGGCCAGCATGTCGCTGTTCATCCGCTCGACCCAGGCCACGAACTCGCCGAGGTCGCGGGGTCGCGTCGGCTCCAGCACGCGGTGGATGCGGACGTCGTTCACGACCTCCTCCGAGGGCGATTCCTCGCCGCCGCGAGTGAGCACGTGCACCTCGACCCCGTGGCGCACGAGGTTCTCCGACAGCTTGCGCACGTGGCGCGCGAGCCCGCCCTCGATCAGCGGCGGGTACTCCCACGAGAGGATCAGGGCGCGCATTGGCTTAGGAAGTCGTGAGCGAGGCCAGTTCGAGATCGGGCGCTAGGTTGCGCAGCGTGGGATCCGG
>DASQDJ010000030.1:0-1527 GCA_035634215.1 Solirubrobacterales bacterium
CGGAGGGAAAACGGGTCCGCGAGTTCACGATCGACGCCGCCGACCGCGACCACTGGGAGAAGATCCTGCGCGCGATCGGGTCGACCCGGGGCGCCCGCGTCCTCGACTACGTCGACCGGACGATGCAGATGCACCGCGGCGGCAAGATCGACGTCCGCAACAAGTACCCACTGAAGACGCGCGACGACCTTTCGATGGCCTACACGCCCGGCGTCGCCCGCGTCTGCATGGACATCCACGCCGACCGCAGCAAAGCCTTCGAGTACACGATCAAGAAAAACACCGTCGCGGTCGTCTCCGACGGCAGCGCCGTGCTCGGCCTCGGCAACATCGGCCCCGAGGCGGCGATGCCGGTGATGGAGGGCAAGTGCATGCTCTTCAAAGAGTTCGCCGGCGTCGACGCCTTCCCGATCTGCCTCGACACCCAGGACGCCGACGAGATCGTCCGCGCCGTCGAGCTGATGGCTCCCACCTTCGGCGGCATCAACCTCGAGGACATCTCCGCCCCGCGCTGCTTCGAAATCGAGGACCGGCTGAAGGAGAGCATCGACATCCCCGTCTTCCACGATGACCAGCACGGGACCGCGATCGTGACGATGGCGGCGCTCTTCAACGCGCTGAAGATCACCGGCAAGCCGATCGAGCAGCTGCGGGTGCTGGTGGTCGGCCTCGGCGCCGCGGGGGTAGCGGTCACCAAGATGATGCAGGAAGCCGGAGTCAGTCACATCATCGGCTGCGACCGCAAAGGCGCCCTCTCGACCGATCGCGAGGACTACCAGGCGGGCGAGATGAACTCGACCAAGCGCTGGTTCGCCGAGAGCTTCAACCCCGACAAGGTCAGCGGCACCCCCGACGACGCGATCGAGGGCATGGACCTCTTCATCGGCCTCTCGGGACCCGGGATCATCCAGGCGGAGTCGCTGGCGAAGATGAACGACGACGCGATCGTCTTCGCGATGGCCAACCCGACGCCCGAGGTGATGCCCGAGGACGCCGCCCCCTACGTGCGGATCATGGCCACCGGCCGCTCCGACTACCCGAACCAGATCAACAACGTGCTCGCCTTCCCCGGCGTCTTCCGCGGCGCCCTCGACGCCGGCGCCCCCAGCATCACCGAGGAGATGAAGCTGGCGGCCGCCAAGGGGATCGCGATGGCGGTCTCCGAGGAGGACCTCGCCGAGGACTACATCATCCCCAGCGTCTTCAACCGCGAAGTGGCTCCGAAGGTCGCCGAATCGGTGGTCGAGGAGGCCAAACGCGACGGCATCGCCCGGATCGACGAAGAGACCGGGACCTTCGCCACGGTCGAGGCGAGCTAGCCGGTGCGGGTCCTCGTCACCGGCGCCACCGGCCTGATCGGCTCGGCGCTGTGTGACGCGCTGTTCGCCCGCGGCGACCACGTCGTCGGCCTCACCCGCGACCCCTCGCGCGCCCGCTCGAACAACCCCCGCGTCACCTGGCACCGCTGGGAGCCGATGCTGGAACGGCCCGACCCGCGCGCCTTCGAGGGCGTCGAGGGCGTCGTCC
>DASQDJ010000031.1:0-7700 GCA_035634215.1 Solirubrobacterales bacterium
CCGACTCCCGCCACAGCCCCTTTGATCGCGAGCCGGCCAGCCAGGACGCGACCGGTGCCGTCGTCCTCGCGGGCATAGGGCAGCAGGGCAAGCGGCAGCGGCGCCGCCCGCGAGAGCGCGAACGCCGCGACGATCGGCCCCCATGCGTCCGCCTCCGCCAGGGCGCCGATCGCGGTCGCTTTGATCGCCAAGTCGAGCGCCAAGGCGGAGGCGCCGTAGGCGCCCAGCGAGTGGTCGCGCATGATCGCCAGGGACGACTCCCGGTCGCGGCCGCCGAGCCCGTCGGCGCTGTCGGCGAGGCCGTCGACGTGGAGCGCCCCGGTCAGCACGACCTCCAGGGCGACTGCGAGCAGACCCGCGAGCAACGGGGGAAGCGCCTCGGCGAGGCCGACGGCGGCGAGGCCGACGACCGCTCCGAGCGCGGCGCCCACCAGGGGGAAAAGGGGCGCGCCGCGCAGCAGCGCGTCGCCGCTCGGCGCACCCAGCCGCCCGAGCGGCAGCCTGGTCAGGAAGGACACCGCTGCGAGCGGCGCGGCGACCCGCTCAGGCGCCGGCATCGGTGACCCCTGCCCGCTCGAAGCTCGCCATCTCCCTCAGCAGTCCCGCCGCCGAGAGGACGATCGGCAGCGCCAGGGCGGCGCCGCTTCCCTCGCCAAGCCGCATTCCGAGGTCGAGCAGCGGCTCCTGGCCGAGGACGTCGAGCAGCAGGCGGTGACCCGGCTCCGGCGAGAGATGCGAAGCGATCAGCGCATCCACGCAGCGCTCCTGCACGCAGACCGCGGCCAGCGCCGCGGCGGCGGTGATGAAGCCGTCGACGACGACCGGCACGCGGTTCGCCGCGCAGCCGAGGACGAGGCCGACCAAGGCGGCGATCTCCAGCCCGCCTACGCCCGCGACCGCGCCGAGCGGGTCCCGTGCCGAGACGTTGTTGGCTTCGAGGGCGCGCCACACCGCGGCGCGCTTGCGCTCTACCCCGGCCTCGTCGAGGCCGGTGCCCATGCCGCAGACGCTGTCCGGGTTGGCTCGCGTCAGGGCCGCGGTCAGCGCGCTCGCCGAGGTGGTGTTGCCGATCCCCATCTCTCCCAGCGCGACGATCCCGATGCCATCGCCCACCAGGTCGTCCGCCAGCTCGATCCCGACCGCGACCGCGCGGCGCATCTCCTCCTCGCTCATTGCCGGGCCCCGGGCGGCGTTGGCGGCGCCCGCCCGCACCCTGCGGTCGAGGATCGCCGGCTCGTCCACCGGCTCGCGCACGCCGACGTCGACCACGACGAGCCTCGCCCCCGCCCGGCGGGCGAGCACGCAGACCGCGGCGCCGCCGCCGGCGAAGTTGCGGAGCATCTGCCCGGTCACCTCCTGCGGGTAGGCGCTAACCCCCTCGGCGACGATGCCGTGGTCCGCGGCGCAGACGACGATCGCCGGCTCCAGCGGCCCGATCCGCGCGTCGCCGCGGATCCCGGCGAGCCGGCAGGCCAGCTCCTCCAGCCGCCCGAGGCTGCCGCGCGGCTTGGTCTTCCCGTCGAGCGCCCGCTGCGCCGCCGCGGCCGCCTCGGTGTCGAACACGGGCACGCGAGCTTTGGTCGCCTCGATCAGCTCAGACGCCGAATGCTGAATTGACCCCCCTATAGCGTGGTCAACTCCGCAATCGGTCGTTCGCAGCTCGCTCATGCTGCCCCCAGCGCCAGCGTGCGGCCGGCCACGACGAGCAGCGCCTCCTCGGCACGGGCGGCCCAGGCCGCGTGGACGCGGCCGAGGATGTCGCGGTACCGGCGACCGAGCTCGATCTCCGGCACCACGCCCATCCCGACCTCGTTGCTGACCGCGATCGTGGCGCCGGGCCGGCCGGCCGCCAGCGCCGCCGCCTCCTTAGCCGCCTCGGCGACCTCGGCCTCGCCGAGACCGCGCTGGACGAGGTTCGCGACCCAGAGCGAGAGGCAGTCGACGATGACGCAGGCCTCGGGCGGGGCCGCCGCCAGCGCCCCGGCCAGGTCGAGCGGCGCCTCGACCGTCGTCCACGAGGGGTCGCGCTCGGCGCGGTGGCGGGCGATCCGAGCCTCCATCTCCTCGTCCCGCGCCTCGCCCGTCGCGACGAAGACGACCGGCGCGCCGGCGCGAGCCGCCCGACGCAGCGCCAGCGCCGACTTGCCGCTGCGGGCGCCTCCGAGCAGGACCGTCAGCGCCATCAGAAGTCGATCCCTCGCTTCGCCCGCACGCCGTTGTCGTAGGCGTGCCGCACCTTCCTCATCTCGGTCACCGTGTCGGCGACCTCGATCAGCTCGGGAGGCGCGTCGCGGCCGGTGGCGACGACGTTCACCTGCTCAGGGCGCTCGCGGAGCGCCCGCGCCACCTCGGCCCCGTCGATCCACCCCCAGGCGATCGGGTAGGTCAGCTCGTCGAGGACGACGAGCCGGTGCTCCCCGGCCGCGATCGTCTCGCGCGCCAACTGCCAGGCCGCCCGGGCCAGCGCCGCGCTGCGCTCGAGGTCGTCGCTGAGCCAGCTGAACCCGTCGCCGGTCTGCGCCCACTCGACGCCGAGCCCGCGGCACACCTCCTCCTCGCCGACCTTCCACTTGTCGGACTTGACGAACTGGATGACCGAGACGCGCCAGCCTCGCGCGACGCCCCGCAGGACGACGCCGAACGCCGCCGTCGACTTCCCCTTGCCGTCGCCGGTGTTGACGAGGACGACCGAGCGCTGCCGCCGCAGCGGCGGCTTGCGCGGCGCCTCACGCCCCGGCTCGCCGGCGCTCATGCCGCCACCCCCGCGAGCCGCTCCACCCGCTCCAGGTCGAGCGCCGGCGCCACGACGTCGGTCAGCTCCTCGATCGCGTCGTCGAGCGTGCGACTGGGCGCGCTGCCGAGCAGCGCCGCTACGGCCTCGGGCTGCTCGAAGAGGCCGTGGACGGCGATGCCGAGGACCGGGCCGCTCGCCCAGCCGCGCTCGTCCGCCAGCGCCTTCTCGGCGGGCCCGCAAAGTCGCGTGCGGCCGTGGCGAATCTCGTAGCCGTCGAAGCCGACGCGGGCGAGAGCCCGCCAGGGGGCCGGCAGCTTCTCCGAGAACGAAACGGAGACGGGGCGCACGAGCTTTTCCGCCGCGAAGGCCGTCTCCAGGGGCAGCAGGCCCAGCCCCTGCGCATCGCCATCGACACCGGCCGGGTCCCTCATCTCCTCGCCCAGCATCTGCATGCCGCCGCAGATGCCGAGCAGGCGCGCGCCGGTTGCCAGTCGCGCGCGGATCGCCTCCTCGAAGCCACTCTCGCGCAGCCAACGCAGGTCGGCGGCAACGTGTTTGGAGCCGGGCAGGACCAGCAGCTCCGCCGCCCCGAGCTCGGCCGGACGACGGCAGAAGCGCAGCTCGGCGACCTGCTCCAGCGGCCTCAACTCGTCGAGGTTGGACGCGGCCGGGTAGGCGACGACGTCGACCCGCGGCCTCGCCCCGTCGGGCGCGGGGGGCGGCTGGGAAACCCCGTCCTCGTCGGGCAACCCGTGGCGCAGCCACGGCACCACCCCGGCCATCGGAACGTCGGTCAGCTCTCGCAGCCGCTGCGGCGCGTCCGCAAGCAGCTCGGGGTCGCCGCGGAACTTGTTGAGGACGAAGCCGCCGAGGCGCGACCGTGGCTCAGGCTCGAGCAGCGCCCAGGTCCCGTAGAGGTGGGCGAAGGCCCCGCCACGGTCGACGTCGCAGACCATCAGCGCCGCCGCGTCGGCGGCCTTGGCCGAGCGCAGGTTGGTCAGGTCACAGTCGGCGAGATTGATCTCGGCCGGGCTGCCGGCACCCTCGAGGATTACCAGCTCGTACTCGGCGAGCAGCGCGCGCAGCGACTCGGCGACGAGCGGCCAGAGCGCCTCGGCTCGCTGCCTCCAGGGAGTCCGGCTCAGCTCGGGGTCGGCGACGCCGTGGACGACGACCTGGCTCCGCTCGTCCGCCTCGGGCTTGAGCAGGACCGGGTTCATCCGCACGTCGGGCTCGACCCCGGCGGCGCGGGCCTGCAGGTACTGCGCGGTGCCGATCTCGCCGCCGCCGACAACGCGCGCGTTGTTGGACATGTTCTGCGCCTTGAAGGGGGCGACGCGGACACCACGGCGAGCGAAGTGGCGGCAGAGCACCGTCGCGATCAGGCTCTTCCCGGCGCCACTGGACGTCCCGAGGACGATCAGGGCGCTCACGCGGCGGCCCCCTGGCCCACGGGCAGCACGACCGGCGCGCCGTGGGCCTCGATCACGTCAACGCGGGCTCGGTAGTGGCGGCCGATCAGCTCGCGCGTCAGCACCTCGGCGGGCGGGCCGTGGCGGACCAGCCGGCCGCCATCGAGCAGGGCGAGGTCGTCCGCGTACTGCCCGGCCAGGGTGAGGTCGTGCATCGCGCCGAGCACCGTCAGCCGCCGCTCCTCGCGCAGCTCCCGGACCAGGTCGAGGGCTTCCTGCTGGCGGCCGACGTCGAGCGCCGTGGTCGGCTCGTCGAGGACCAGCACAGGCGCCTCCTGGGCGAGCGCCCGGGCGAGCGTGGCGCGCTGCCGCTCACCGCCGCTGAGCGCTCCCAGGCGCCGCTCCGCCAGCTGCTCGAGGTCGAGGCGGCGCAGCGCCTCGACCGTCGCTTTCCGGTCGCGGGCCCCGGCGCGCCCGAGCATGCCGAGATGCGGCGTCCGTCCGAGCATCACGTACGTGCGGACGCTCATGTCGAGCGGCAGCAGCGGGCTCTGCCAGACAATCGCCACGTCGCGGGCGCGGCGCGAGACGGAGGTGCGGCGCGGATCGCGACCGGCGACCGCGAGCCGGCCCCGACAATCCACCGCGCCGCTGACCACCCGCAGCAGCGTCGTCTTGCCGGCCCCGTTGGCGCCGATCAGCATCGTCCAGCCGCCTTCCGCCACGGTCAGGGTCACGTCCTCGAGCACTGCCCGGCCGCCGAGCTCGACGCCCACCCCGTCCACGGCGATCACGCGCTCACCGTCCGGCTGGTGCGCAGGACGACGATGAAGAACGGCGCTCCGATGCAGGCGGTGACGACGCCGATCGGCAGCTCGGCGGGCGAGAGGGCCATGCGCGCGACGACGTCGGCGAGGACCAGGAAGGCGGCGCCGAAGAGGGCCGCCAGCGGCAGGACGACCCGGTAGCTGGCGCCGGCGAGCAGCCGGATCATGTGCGGGACGACGATCCCGACGAAGCCGATCAGGCCGCTCACCGAGACGGCCGCCGCGGTTCCGAGCGTCGCCGCGCCGACGACCAGGAGGCGCAGCCGCTCGACCCCCACGCCGAGGCCCTCCGCCTCCTCGTCGCCGACCCGCAGCACGTCGAGCAGCCGCCGGTGGGCGAGGATCGCCGCGATGCTCAGCGTCGCGTAGGGGAGCGCGAGCAGCACGTCGCCCCACCCAGCGGTCGAGAGCCGCCCCATCAGCCAGGAGTAGATGGCGCGGACGTTCTCGGTGTTCTGCTGGAGCAGCAGGGTCTGGACGGCGGTGAAGAGCGCCGCCATCGCGACGCCGGCGAGGATCAGCGTCACGGTCTCGCGCCCGTCGCCGACCGAGCGGCCGAGCAGGTAGGCGCCGGCGACGGCGACGGTCGCGCCGGCGAAGGCGGCCAGCGGCAGCGGCACCGCGCCGGCGTAGACGATCGCCACCGTCGCGCCGAGTCCGGCGCCCGCCGCGGCGCCGAGCAGGTAGGGGTCGGCGAGCGGGTTGCGGAACACCGCCTGGTAGGCGCCGCCCGCAGTGGCCAGGCTCGCCCCGACCAGCGCCCCCAGGGCGACCCGCGGCGCCCGCAGCTCCCAGAGGACGGCGCTCTGCAAGGCCGAGAGCTGGCCGTCGGCGGGGCCGACGTGGAGACGGGCCAGCAGGTCGTCCAGCAGGGCGCCCGGCGGTATGCCGGCGGGGCCGACGGCGAGGCCGACGAGGACGGCGGCGAGCAGCGCGAGAACGCCCAGGGCCAACCAGCGCCAGGAGAGCCCCTCGCTCAAGGCGCCCCCGCCCCGGCCGCGCGGGCCGTCTCCATCGCCTCGACCACCTTGGTCACGAAGACGGGGATGCGCGGGCCCCAGCGAGAGGCGATGTCGTCGTCGATCGCGACGACGGCGCCGCTCCGCACCGCGGAGACCTGGTCCCAACCGGGGCGACGGGCGACCGTCGCCGGGCTCTGCCCGCAGCACTCCGTGTCCGCGAGGACGATCAGGTCGGGGTCGGCCGCGACGACCGCCTCCGAGGACATCTGCGGGTACGGGGTCCCAGCCCGGCGCGCCGCCGGGTCGGCGACGTTCTCGAGGCCGAGCCGCTGGTAGATGCGGCCGATGAAGTTGCGCGAGCCGGCGCTGTAGAGGTCGGGGTCGAGCTCATGGAAGAAGTCGAGGCCGCGGCCGGAGGGCGCCGAGGCGAACAGCCGCGCGACCCGGTCGCGGACCTGTCGCGCCAGCTCCCTGCCCTCGGCCGGATGCCCGGTGACGACTCCCAGCTCGCGCATCTGCGCGTAGGCGTCGTCGAGGTTGGCGGGGGCGGGCTCGGCGACGACCGTCACGCCGACGCGGCGCAGGCCGGCCGGCACGTCCCGCGGCACGCTCGCCGGCAGGACGACGAGGTCGGGGTCGTAGCCGACGATCGCCTCGACGTTGGGCTGGTAGGAGGAGAGGTCGGTCTGGGGGGCGTCGGGCGGGTAGTCCGATTCTTCGTCGACCGCGATCACCTGGTCGCCGGCGCTGAGCGCGAACAGGGTCTCGGTCGCCGAGGGCGAGAGGGAGACGATCCGGGTCGGGCGCCGCTCGATCGTGACGCGCCGCGTCGCGTCCTCGATCGCCACCGGGAAGCCGCTGCCGGCCTCGGCCTCGTCCGCCGCCGAGCCGTCCGAAGAGCCGCAGCCGGCGACGACCAGAGCCATCCCGGCGACCGTCGAGGAGATCGCCACGAAAAATGAGAGCACTACCCCTGCTGACCTGCGCTTGGATCCCATCTAAACCTCCGCGAGTTCGAGCGAAGAAAGGTCAGCCCGAACGGAGGGGATCCGAACGAACAGCCCTTCCTTCGAGGGCCGATCCGTCGACGCGGGTCAGGCGACCTGGCTCGTCCCCCTAGCCAATAGGGGGCATCGCAGTTGCGGGACAGCGCCGGATTCGCACCGACTTCGCTGACTTCGCGCCAGCCGGGGGCTATGTGCCCAGCTTGGCGGTGACGCTAGTGGCGGCGGCGGACGTCACCGACCGCCAGTCATTTCTGCCGCCGGAACAGGGAAGATGCGCGCATGCCCCAGCCGCGCCGCCCGAAAAAGCCGGACCAGCGCGCCGACTACGGCTGGGTGATCTCCTTCGGCTGCAAAGCGACGGGCACGCTGCGCCGCCTCAAGGTCGCCACCGACCCGGCATCCGACACGCGGCCGATCGAGGTCCCCTGCCCCTGCGGCGAGGTCCACCGCGTCACGGTCTCCCCATACCGCCGCCGACGCTCCGCCGACGAGCCGTTCGACCTCGAGGTCAAATCGCTCGACGAGCTGCGCACTCCCGAAGCGGACTGAGCCGGAGCCAGACGGTCAGACAGATCCAGGGCTGACGCGCGCCGGCGTGTCGGGTATGACGTCTTTTGGCTCGCGGGAGAGCTTTCCGAAACCCCGGAGGACCCGCACGAGCGTCAGCAGGCCCTTCGGCGATCTCAGATCGATCGCGCCGAGGAGCTGGCGAAGGAACGAGAGCTGATCGAAGTAGACCCGCTCGCAGACGAGCTCCT
>DASQDJ010000032.1:0-8521 GCA_035634215.1 Solirubrobacterales bacterium
CGATCGCCAAGTCCCAGGACGACCGCCGCGTCTTCGAGCTGCTCTTCGACCGTTACTTCTTCCGCACCGCCGAGGCCGAGGCGGTCCAGCGCGGGGTGACCGAGCACGCCGAGGGCGGGCCGCCGGCCGGCGACGGCGTGCGCTTCGACATGGACGAGCACTCCGAGGCGATCCGGGAGGCGATCGCCGCCGGCGACGAGGACTCGATGCGCGACCTGGCGCGGCTGGCGATCGCCGCCTTCGGGCGCGAGGGCGAGGGCTCGGGCGTCGTCGGCGTCGACGTGCAGCGGATTCGCCGTACCCTCGGGCTCTCCACCGGCCAGCGGCAGGGCGACGCCGCGCACGGGGAGCGGCCGCCGATCGACCGCGAGGAGCTGAGCCGCTTCGAGCGCCACCTGCGGCGCGAGCTCGAGCGCGACCTGATCGAGCGGACGCAGACGCTGCCGCCGTCGCGGCCGCTCGCCGAGCTCGACCGGGCGCTCCCGACCAGCCCGACCCAAGATTTGGCCGCCGTCCACCGCGCCGTCTCGCAGATGAAGCGACGCCTGGCGACCCTGGGGCACGAGCAGCGCGGCCGGCGCAAGGGGCAGACGGTCGACGTGCGTCGCACGATGCGCGCCTCGCTGGAGACGGGTGGCGTGCCGTTGCGCCTGCGCCACCGGCCGAAGCGGCCGCGGCGGCCGGAGATCTACGTCCTCTGCGACGTCTCCACGTCAGTGACGTCCGCGAGCGTCTTCTTCCTATCGGTTCTCCACGCCCTGCACGACTCGTTCCGCAAGCTGCGCAGCTTCGTCTTCATCGAGCGGATCTCGGAGGTCACCGAGATCTTCGAGCACGAGCGCGACTTCCGTGAGATCGCCCGGCGCGTCTCCAGCGAGGGCGGTGTCGCCGACGTCTCCGGCTACACGGACTACGGCCGCGTCTGGTTGGAGTTCCTGGCCGAGATCTCAGACGACCTCGACCCGCGCTCGACCGTGATCGTGCTCGGCGACGCCCGCACGAACGGCCGCGAGCCCCACGCCGAGGTCTTTGCCGAGATCGCCGCGCGGGCCGGCCGTCTCTTCTGGCTCAACCCGGAGCCGAAGCTCTACTGGAACTACGGCGACTCCGTGATGGCCGCCTACGAGCGCCACTGCGACGGCGCCTTCGAGTGCTGGACCACCCGCCACCTCGAGACCTTCGTCAACGTCGTCGCGGGCGGCGTGCCGGCGGGGGACTAGCTGGAGGGCGTCGCTCCGCTGCTTCGTTGCTCGCGCCGTCGCTCGCGGTCATTGAGCACGGTCAAGAGGATGAAGCTGCCGAAGAACGCGACTCCTGGAACGACATAGCTCCCGACTTCCGAGTCGTGGAAGAGAAAGCCGCCGACCGTCAGGACACACGCCATCGCCGCGAGAGAGAGATACAGATTCCGCCTGATTGCCGAAGTAACGGTCATCGCACTACCAGATCATAGAGCAGACAAAAGGTTCCGCCCAGGCCTCCGTGGAAAGTGGTCGCCAGGGCATTGACCTCTAGCCCGCCTCGGTGCCGCCCCATGAGCACTTCCCGCCCAGCGACCAGAAAACCAATGACCACGGTGCCGGCCACCATCGATGTGGCAAGCCTTTCGAGCAGTGCCGTAGCGGTGCCAACGTCCGCGAGAACGAACATGCGCCGATGCTGCACCGCGCCAACGCGCGCGTGGCGCGCAAATCTCAAATTCTTCGCGGCACCTTCGCGCCGAAAGAGTGACGGCCGCTAGCGCGCGGCCCAGGCGTCGGGCTGCGAGACCAGGTTCTCGACGATCGCCGGCAGATGGTCGGAGACGAGGTCGGCGAGGGTGACGTGCTCGAGCACGGCGCGGAGGTTGGCGCGGACGGCGATCCAGACCTCCTGCAGGTGCTCGGCGTGACCGCGGTATTCGATCGACTCGGGAGGCGCCGACTGGACGTGGGCGATCGGGCCCTCGACCGCGCGGACGACGTCGGCGATCGAGATCTCCTCGGCCGGCTTGGCGAGCCAGTAGCCCCCCTTGGCGCCGCGGCGTGCCCGCACGATGCCGGCGTGCTTCAGCTCCAAGAGGATGTGCTCGAGGAATTGCAGGGGGATGTCCTGCGCGTCGGCTAGCCGCTCGCCCTTGACCGGCCCCTCCTTGGCGGCAGCCAACTCGGCGGCCGCCCGGACGGCGTAGTCGGCCTTGGCTGAGACGCGCATATGCCAAGCGTATCTAGCGCCCCAGGGGCGCTAGCCGATCGTCTCGGGCGCCAGCTCGCCGGAGCGGTCGTGCGGCGGCCCCTCCGACTGCACCGCCTCGCGTTCCTCGCGCCGCTTGGACCACCAGCGCGGGAACCAGATCAGGAGCAGGAGGCCGATGCCGGCGACGGCGGCGGCGATCGGCCAGACGAGCGGATCGCCCTTCTGGACCGTGACGGCGCCGGAGGCGATGAGGACGACGCCGAGCGCCGTACGCAGGAAGCCGACCGGCGCGCGGGCCGCGAAGTGGGCGCCGACAACGACGCCCGGCACCGACCCGAGCAGGATGTTGCCGGCGAGCACGAAGTCGACGTTGCCGCCGACCCAGTGCGCGATGCCCGCCGCCCAGAGCAGGACGGCGGCGTGGAAGACGTCGGTGCCGACGACTTTCTTCGGTGCAAGCCGGTACACGGCGATCAGGAGGATGGCGATCACCGTTCCCGAGCCGGCCGAGGTGATGCCGATCACGAACCCGGTCGCGACGCCGATCGCCACCGCGGCGACCTTGTGGCGGCGCTTGATCTCGAAGTCGTCGCGCTCCTCGACCAGGTCGCTGAGGATCAATGCCCGGGCAAGCGTGATGATCCCGACCATCAGCAGGGTCCCGCCGAGCAGCGCGTAGACCAACGAGTCGAGCCGCTCTTCGCCGACGCGGCTCTGCAGGATGGAGATCGCCCAGACCCCCGCGACCGAGGCGGGGACGCTGCCGGCGGCGAGCCAGAAGGAGAGCCGGAGGTTGACCGTCCCCATCCGCAGGTGGCGCCAGCCGCCGACCGTCTTGGTGACGGCGGCGTAGAAGATGTCGGTGCCGATAGCGGTAACCGGCTTGACGCCGAAGAGCAGGATCAGCAGCGGCGTCATCAGCGTGCCGCCGCCCATGCCGGTCATGCCGACCATTGCTCCGATCCCGAAGCCGAAGATGATGATTGCCGGGTCCATATGGGCTCCGCGCGAGGTGCTTATTCGACTTTCCTGACCTCCTTAGTCAGGTGCGCGGAGTGCGCCAGGATACCACTGTGATCCGCACGGGAGCAAAGGAATTCGGCGCGGTCGGCGAATCGCCTCCCCCCGCGCCCGACGCCGGCTCCGCCGTCTCGTTTCGCGCTCTGCGACACCGCTACGGCGAGCTCGCGACGATCGAGGGGCTCGACCTGGACGTCGCCAGCGGCGGCGTGACGGGCGTGGTCGGGCCGTCGGGGTGCGGCAAGTCGACGCTGCTGGAGATCCTCTGCGGGCTGCAGGATCCTGCCGCCGGCGAGGTAGAGGTGTGCGGCGCCCGCGACGCCCCCGGCCGCCTGAGCAGCTGCGCCTTCATGCCACAGCGCGACGTCCTCCTCCCCTGGCTCAGCGCCCTCGACAACGCGGCGCTCGCCCCGCGCAACCGGGGAGCCGGTCGGCGCCGGGCGCGCGCCGAGGCGGCGGAGCTGTTCGAGCACTTCGGCTTAGCGGGGTTCGAGCGCGCCCTGCCCAGGGAGCTGTCCGGCGGGATGCGCCAGCGCGTCGCCTTCCTGCGCACGCTGCTCTCGCGCAAGCCGGTGCTCGCCCTCGACGAGCCCTTCGCCTCCCTCGACGCGATCACCCGGGCCGAGATGCAGGCGTGGCTGGCGCGCGCATTGCGCGACGATCCCCATACCGTCGTTCTCGTCACCCACGACGTCGAGGAGGCCCTCTACCTATCCGATCGCGTCGTCGTGCTCTCGGCACGCCCAGCGCGGGTGATCGAGGAGATCGCCACGCCGACGCCACGCGCGCCAGACCGCGACGCCAGCGTCACCGACCCCGACTTCGTCGCGCTGCGGGAGCGGGCGATGGCCGCGCTGCGGGAGGGAATGCGATGAGCGCGTCGCCCATCTCTTCACCTATGAGAAAAAAAGGCGCCACGCTGGGACGCTGGCTGCCGCCCGCGGCGCTGCTGGCAGCTCTGGTCGGCGCCTGGCAGCTCGCGGCGTCGACCGGAGCGATCGCCGACGTGCTGAGCCTCGAGCCGTTCCTGGTGCCGTCTCCGGCCGAAATCGGCACGGCCGTCGCGGAGAACCGCGCCCTCCTCGCGGACAACGCCTGGGTGACCCTGCGGGAGATCCTGCTCGGGCTCGCGGTGGCGATCGCCGTCGGCCTGGCTTTCGCGGTCCTGATCCACGTGTCGGGGATCCTCCGACTCTCCTTCTATCCCCTGCTGATCGCCTCGCAGACGATTCCGATTCTCGTGCTGGCGCCGATCCTCGTCGTCTGGTTCGGCTATGGAAGTGGCCCAAAGGTGGCGATCGTGGCCCTCGTCTGCTTCTTCCCGATCACGATCGCCACCGCTGGCGGCCTGCGAGCCGTCGACACCGAGGCGATCAAGATGATGCGGACCCTCGACGCCTCCCGCCGCCAGATCCTCGCCAAGGTCGAGGCGCCCGCGGCGCTCCCTTATTTCTTCAACGGCGCTCGCCTCGCGGCGGTCTTCGCCCCGATCGGCGCGATCTTCGGCGAGTGGGCGGGGGCCGATGCCGGGCTCGGTCACATGATCCTGCTCGACAACGGTCAGCTTCAGACCGCCCGCGTGTTCGCCGCGGCCCTGGTTCTCGCCGGAATCGCTCTCGCGCTCTTCGGCCTGATCGCCCTCGTAGAGCGACGCGTCGTGCGTTGGCGATAGAAACCCGGCCATGAGCCTCCGCCCGCAGGCCCGCGCCTTGGTCGCCCTCGCCGTCCTGGTCGCGGCCCTCCTCGTCGTCGCCTGCGGCGAGAAGAGCGAGGACACGACGAGCCAGGCGCAACCCTTCACGCTGACGCTCGACTTCTACCCCAACCCGGACCACGCCGGGATCTACATGGCGGAGCAGCGTGGCTACTTCCGCGAAGCGGGCCTCGACGTCTCGATCCAGACGCCCTCCGACCCGGCCGCCCCGATCAAGCAGGTCGCCGCCGGCCAGACCGACCTGGCGATCTCCTACGAGCCCGAGGTCGTCCTCGCGGTCGAGCAGGGGCTCGACGTCCTCGCCGTCGGCGCCCTCGTCGACCGCCCGCTCACCTCGCTGATCTGGCTGAAGGAGTCGAGGATCGGCGGCATCGCCGACCTGCGCGGCAAGACGATCGCCACGGCCGGCATCCCTTACCAGGACGCCTACCTGGAGACGATCCTGGCGCGGACGGGCCTCGACCCCGCCGACGTGAAAACGGTCAACGTCGGCTACGGCCTGCTGCCGGCGCTGGTCGGCGGCCGCGCCCAGGCGATGCTCGGAGGCTTCCGCAATGTCGAGGGCGTCGACCTGCGGCTGCGCGGCAAGGCGCCCGTCGTCACTCCGGTCGACCAGCTCGGCGTGCCGACCTACGACGAGCTCGTCCTGGTCGCCAACCGCGAGGCGCTCGAGGAGGACCCCGCGGCGATCAGGGTGTTCCTCGCCGCCCTGGCACGGGGCACCGAAGCGGCGGTCGAACGGCCGAACGAGACCGTGAAAGCGCTTCTCGAGGCGAACCCGGACCTCGATCCCGAGCTCACGAAAGCCGAGGTCGAGGCGACCCTGCCACTGCTCTCACGCGGCGGTCGTATGGACCCCGCCGCCTGGAGCCGCTTCGTCGCCTGGATGCGCGAGAACGGGCAGATCTCCGGCGAACCGGCCCCCGCCGACCTGCTCTCGAACGACTACCTAGCGGGCCGCATTCCCGAGTAGCTCGAAGCTGCCGTCGCGCAGCAGCTGAGTCACTCTCTCGGGCGCGAGCGGCCGCGAGAAGAGGTGGCCCTGGGCGAAGTCGCAGCCGAGTCGCCGCAGCTCGGCGACTTGCGCCTCGCTCTCGACGCCCTCGGCGATCGCGTCGAGCGACAGCGCCCGGGCCATGCCGAGCACCGCCTCGACGATCGCCGTCCGCTCCCGCTCGACCCCGAGGCCGTCGATGAAGGAGCGGTCGATCTTCAGCGCGTCGAAGGGGAAGCGGTTGAGATAGGCCAGCGAGGAGTAGCCGGTGCCGAAGTCGTCGAGCACGAGGCGCACGCCGAGCTTGCTCAGCGCCCGCAGCGTCTCCGTTGCCCGCGCCGACTCCTCGACCAGCACGCTCTCGGTGATCTCCAAGCGCAGGTTGACCGGGTCGAGGCCGGTGCGCGCGAGGATCTCGGCGACCGAGTCCGCGAGGTCGCGCCGCGCGACCTGGCGCGCGGAGAGGTTGACCGCGATATCGAGCGGCCGCTGGTCCGGCCGCCGCTCGTGCCAGCCGAGCGCCTGCCGGCAGGCAACCTCCTGCACCCATTTGCCGATCGGCTCGATCAGCCCGCTGTCCTCGGCAACCTCGACGAACTCGCTTGGCTCGAGCACGCCCCGGTGCGGGTGGCGCCAGCGCACCAGCGCCTCGAGCGCGACGATCTCGCCGCTGTCCAGCGCGACGACCGGCTGGTAGCGGAGCTCCAGCTCGTCGCGATCGAGCGCGTGTCGCAGCTCGCGCTCGATCTCCAGCCGCCGCATCGCGCGGGCCCGCATGTCGGCGTCGAAGACCTCGCAGCGCCCGCGCCCTCCTTCCTTGGCGCGGTACATCGCGGCGTCGGCGTCGCGAATCAGCATGTCGGCGTCAATCGGTTCGAGGGTGGAGGGACGGGCCACCGCGATCCCGATGCTGGCGGTGACGAAGTGATCGGCGCCGCCCATCGAATAGGCCTCGGTGAAGGCATCGCCAACGCGGCCGGCGATCGCGATCGCCTCGTCCTCGTCGGTCAGCCGGTCGACCAGGATCCCGAACTCGTCGCCGCCGAAGCGGGCGACGATGTCGCCGGGCCGCAGGTGCGAGCGCAACCGCGGCGCGACCGCGCGCAGCAGCTCGTCGCCAGCGTGGTGGCCGATGCTGTCGTTGATCAGCTTGAAGTGGTCCAGGTCGAGGAAGAGGACTCCAACCGGCGAGCCGGAAGCCGTCGCCCGCAGCAGCGCCTCGCGGACCGAGTCGATGAAGCTGAGCCGGTTCGGGAGGCCGGTCAGGGCGTCGTGCAGGACGCGGTGGCGCAGCGCCTCGTCGGCTGTATGGCGCTCCAGGGCGTCCGCGAGCACATTGGCGGACGCCTGCACGAAGTGGACGTCCTGCGGCGTGAAGCGGCTCGGCTCGGTCGAGTGGATGTCGAAGACGCCGAAGGGCTGCTCCTTGCCAGCGATCGGCACCGCGAGGCTGCTGCGGACGCCGAGCGCCTTCAGCGCCGGCGGCATCGAGAAGCGGCGCTCTGCCGACCAGTCGTCGACGATGACGTGGAGGCCGGAATCGAGTGCCGCGCCGACGTGCGAGTCGCGGGCCGCGCTGGCGCGGGGCTCGATCTCCAGCCCCTTCGCTTCCTGACCGGCGCTGAGCTGGAGCCTCCTCCCCTCTCGCCCCGCCTCCCAGATGCAGGCCGCCTCGACGCCGTCGATCTCGGTCATCAACGCGACCGCCGTCTCGCGCAGCTTGACCGGGTCGCCGTCCTGAAGGGCGTGGCGGCCCAGTCTCGCGACCGCCGCCTGCTGAGCCGCGGCGCGGCGCAGCTCGCCCTCGGTGTTCTTGCGCTCGGTGATGTCGTAGAGGACGCCGTGCCAGATTGGCGTGCCCTGCTCGTCCGGCTCGATCACGGCCTCGTCGAGGATCCAGACTATGTCGCCGGATCGGGTCGTCATCCGGTAGTCGATCGGCGGGCCGGTGCCGCCTTCGGCGGCCTTGCGCGCCTCCTGCTCGAGCACCGCCTCGCGATCCTCGGGGTGCAGCTGGCGCACCCAGAGGCCGGGATCGGCCATCCACTCCTCGGGGGTGTAGCCGAGGATCTGCTCGATCTGCGGACTGACGTAGCGCCAGCGGCCGCGCTCCCCCAGCTCGCAGGCGTAGACGATTGCCGGCAGCCGCTCGACCAGGCGCCGATAGTCGTCTCCCACCGAGGAGATCTCGTCGAGGAACTCGTTTACCCGGTCATCGGGCCAGCCGCGTCCTCGTCCCTTGCCGTCGTCGACCACACGGCAATATCGGCTGACGACGACGTTCCTTTATCCGTACAAGCCGATGGTCCAGTGTCCCGCGAGCCCGCGGAAGGGCGCATACGGAGCGTAGAACTCCTCGACCTGCTCGACGGTGGCGCGGCGGCCGAGCCGGGCGAGCCGGCCGACCAGCTTCAGGTAGATCAAGTCCCCGGCCGGCAGGGAGTCCGGTTCGCCGCGGCCGAAGAGGCCCAGGCACTGCACCGTCCAGGGGCCGATCTCGCGCACCGAGAGCAGCCGCCGATCGGCCGCCGGGTCGGCGAGGTAGCAACGGCCGGCGGCCGCGTGGCCGGCGACGGCGCGCAAGGCCAGCGAGCGGCCGGCCGAGAGCCCCAGCTGCT
>DASQDJ010000033.1:0-5675 GCA_035634215.1 Solirubrobacterales bacterium
GGTCGAGCTGGCGGCGACTGAGGCCTGGGCCGAGGAGGGCGTCGTCCCGCGCGAGGCGGCGGAGGCGTGCCGCGAGCGGGCGGCGTTCACGGTGGAGGCGGTCAACGAGCGCGAGAGGGTGACCGACCACGACGTCGCCGCCTTCGTCGACGTCGTCGCCGAGTCGGTCGGCGAGCACGGGCGCTGGATCCACTACGGGCTCACCTCCTCCGACGTGCTCGACACGGCGCTGGCCGTGCAGCTGCGGCAGGCGGGCGAGATCGTCCTGGCGAGCGCCCGGGCGTACCGCGACGCGCTGGTCGAGCGGGCGCTCGAGCACCGCGAGACGATCAGCGTCGGCCGCACGCACGGCGTCCACGCGGAGCCGACCACGTTCGGGCTGCGACTGGCCGGCTTCGCCTTCGAGGCCGACCGCAACCTGGCGCGGCTGGGCGAGGCCTTCGAGCAGCTCCGCTACGGCAAGCTCTCGGGCGCGGTCGGAACCTACGCATCGGTGCCGCCGAGTGTCGAGGCGCGGGTGATGGAGCGGCTCGGGCTGCGCCGCGAGGACGTCGCGACCCAGGTGATCCCGCGTGATCGCCACGCGGTCCTGACCACCGCGATCGCGGTCGCCGGCGGCGGCCTCGAGCGGTTCGCGACCGAGGTGCGCAACCTGCAGCGCACCGAGGTGCGCGAGGTCGAGGAGCCGTTCGCCTCAGGCGCCCAGAAGGGCTCCTCGGCGATGCCGCACAAGCGCAACCCGATCCGCACCGAGCGGATCACCGGCCTGGCAAGGGTGCTACGCGGCTACGCCCAGGCAGGCCTGGAGAACGTCGCCCTCTGGCATGAGCGCGACATCTCCCACTCGGGCGCCGAGCGGGTCGTCCTGCCCGACGCGACGACGGCGCTCGACTACATGCAGAGCCTGGCGGCGGGCGTCGCCTCGGGCATGAGCGTCCGCGCCGAGCGGATGCGCGAGAACCTCGATCTGACCCACGGCGCCCTGTTCAGCCAGCGCGCCCTCACCGCCCTGGTCGACTCCGGCATGACGCGCGACGACGCCTACCGCGTCGTCCAGGAGAACGCCCAGCGGGCCTGGGACAGCGGCACCCACTTCCGCGAGCTGCTCGGCGAGGCCGCCCCGCAGCTCGATCTCGACGCCGTCTTCGACGAGCGCGCCTACCTCACCCACCTGCCCGAGATCTTCGAGCGGCTCGAAGCGCTGCGCTGAGCGGCTAGGCTGGCGCGATGGTCCTCTACACCTGTGGCCAGAAGACGAGCGGGCCGACCGTCATGCATCCCTGCGCGAAGGCGGGAAAGGCACTCGACGCGGCGGGCTACGAGTACGAGGTCAAGACGGTGTCGGGCTACCGGCTCGGATTTTGGAGGTGGCACAAGCGCGAGGACGACCGCGCCGAGGTGCGGGAGCTGAGCGGCCAGAACGCGGTGCCGATCCTCGTCCTCGACGACGGCGAGGTGATCGCCGGCTCGGGGCGCATCGCCGCCTGGGCCGAGCAGAATCCCGCTTAGGCGGCGACCGGCTCGCGGGCCTCGCGGCGGGCGGTGAGGACGACGGGCGTGCCGTCGCGTGGCGAGAGCGTGATGTTGCGGCGCCCGACCCGCTCGGGCCGCGGGTCGGCCTTGCGCAGCTCGCAGCGGGTGAGGATCTCGCGCAGCGCGATCCGCATCTCGAACTCGGCGAAGGAGGCGCCGAGGCAGCGGCGGATGCCGCCGCCGAACGGGATCCAGGCGTAGGTCTCGGGCGGGTCGTCGAGGAAGCGCTCGGGTCGGAAGGCGTAGGGCTCGGGATAGAGCTCGGGACGGGTGTGGGCGAGCCAGATCGCCGGCGTCACGTCGGTGCCCTCAGGCAGGCTCACGCCGTCGGCCTCCAGCGGCTTGGTGAGGCGGCGGCCGGCGATCGGGATGACCGGCCGCAGCCGCAGCGACTCGGAGATCGTCGCCCGCAGATAGTCCTCCTCGCCGGCGTCGAGCGAGTGCCGCAGCTTCGCCAGCTCGCGCGGGTGCCGCAGCAGCAGGTCGAAGGTCCAGGCGAGTGCCGTCGCCGTCGTCTCGTGCCCGGCCAGCAGCAGCGTCATCAGCTGATCGCGCAGCTCCTGGTCGCTGATCGGCTCGCCGTCCTCGAAACGGGCGAGCATCAGCGCCGAGAGGATGTCGTCGCGCTCCTCGAGCCCGCCGGCGTCGCGCCGCTCGGCGATCTCGGCGTAGAGCAGCGCGTCGACCTCACGCAGCTGGCCCTCGAAGCGGGCGAAGGGCGCGCGGCCGCCGAACCGGGCCATGATCAGCGCGACGATCTGGGCGCCCGAGGAGGCGGTTTCCTGCAGGACGGTGGACAGCATGCCGCGGAGCCGTTCGAGCCGCGGCCCCTCGGCGACGCCGAAGACGACGCGCAGGATCACCTCCAGCGTGATCGCCTGCATGCGCGGGTGGAGCGCGAACTCCTCGCCGAGCGGCCACGACTCGACCTCGGCGTCGACGATCTCGGTGACGATCGGCTCGTAGGAGCGCATCCGCTCGCCGTGGAAGGGCGGCAGCATCAGGCGGCGCCGCGCCAGATGGTCGGGCCCGGTCAGGAGCAGCAGCGAGCGCGAGCCGAGGATCGGCTCTAGGAAGATGTTGCGGCCGGGCGGCAGGTCGTGGGCCGGCTCGGAGTAGAGGGCCTTGATCGCCGCCGGGTCGGAGACCATCACCATCGGCCGCTGGAAGCCGGGGAAGGTGACGCTGAAGCTGTCGCCGAAGCGCCGCCGGTTCTCCTCCATGAAGGCGATCGGCCGGAATGCCCAGCGCAGCATCTGGACGATCGCCGGGCTTCTCGGTTCGGGCGGCAGGGGCACTCCAGGAGGATCGCAGAAGCTGGCTACTGAGCCAGTTCCATGTTCGGCCGTGCGGGTGGTTAGCATCGGCCTCATGACTGCCGTAACCGATCTCCAGCTCCATTCCTCAGGCAAGGTCCGCGAGATCTACGAGTGGGACGACGACCTCTTGATGGTCGCCTCCGACCGGATCTCGATCTACGACGTCGTGATGCCGACCCCGATCCCGGACAAGGGCAAGGTCCTCAACCGAATCTCCGAATTCTGGTTCGAGCTGACCGGCGACATCGTCCCCAGCCACTTCATCTCCAGCGACGTGCCCGAGGAGGTCGCCGAACGGGCGATGCGGGTGCGCCGGCTCGAGATGTACCCGGTCGAGTGCGTGGTGCGCGGCTACATCACCGGGTCGGGCTGGAAGGAATACAAGGAGGGCGGCGCCGTCTGCGGGATCGAGCTGCCCGAGAACCTGCTCGAGTCCGACAAGCTGCCCGAGCCGATCTTCACCCCGGCGACCAAGGCCGAGATCGGCGACCACGACGAGAACGTCGACTTCGACCGCGCCGCCGAGATCGTCGGCGACCGCGGCCTGCTGGAGGAGCTGCGGCGGATCTCGATCGAGGTCTACCGGCGCGGCGCCGAGCACGCGGCCGAACGCGGCGTCATCCTCGCCGACACCAAGTTCGAGTTCGGCCGCGACGAGAACGACCGGATCGTCCTCGCCGACGAGGTGCTGACCCCCGACTCCTCGCGCTTCTGGCCGGCTGACCGCTGGGAGCCGGGCAAGACGCCGCCGTCCTTCGACAAGCAGTTCGTCCGCGACTGGGCGACCGGGAGCGGCTGGGACAAGACGCCGCCGGCGCCCGAGATCCCGGCCGACGTCGTCGAGCAGACCCGCGCCAAGTACGTCGAAGCCTACGAGCGGATCACGGAGCGCAGCTTCTAACCGCTGGCGCCGCTGAGCAGCGAGCGGCTGTACTGCGGGTAGGTGCCGCGGTAGCCGCGCGCCCGGGCCAGCGGTCGCAGCAGGCCGAAGACGAGCGACTGGACGACCGGCGGCGGTCGCCTGAGAACGATGACGTCGCGAAACTCGGTCGCGAACATCGACAATTGCAAGGGGTCCGGCAAGCCCTTCGCGTTCGTGTGGCCGTCGCGGGCAAGGCAGAAGAGCGTCTCGATCATGTGCACGAAGCGGGTCCCATCCGAGATCCAGACGCGGGCAACCGCTTCCTCCTCGCCCGCGTTCCACCAGTCGTGCCAACGCCCTCGCGGGATCTCGACCGTCTCCCCTACCGCGGCGACCGACGTCTTCCCATCGAGCCGGAAGCCGATCTTCCCCGAGACGACCGTGAAGCGCTCGTCGATCGCCGGGTGGAGGTGCTCGGCAGCGACGGCGCCGCGCGGTTGAACGTGAAGATCGGCCTCCGCCGAGCCGTCGTCTCCTTCCCCCGGCACCTTGACGAGCACGGCTCGCTCCCCCGTGCGCGGATTCTCGAGCGAATCGCCAACCGAAAAGGGCTCCGTCGGGGCGGCGAGGACCGGTGGGTGACTCACGCGGCGAAGACTAGTCGTAAGCGGACCATGCGGCCGCCGCGGCGAACGACCGGCTCAGCCGCGGCGGCCGTTAGATTGGGCCTGTGAAGGCGCGCGTCCTGATCCGACCTAAGGAGGGGATTCTCGACCCGCAAGGCAAGGCGGTCGAGCGGGCGCTGCCGGCGCTCGGCTTCGAGGGGATCGAGCACGTCCGGGTCGGCCGCATGGTCGAGCTGGAGGCCGAGGGACCGGAGCGGCTCTCGGAGCTCTGCGAGAAGCTGCTCGCCAACCCGCTGATCGAGGACTTCGAGATCCAGCGAATTGATGCCTGACCGAGCCACCCCCGGACGCGGGAGCGAATCCCTGTCCATATCTGATTCTTCAGGGATTCGCGGGAGCAGAGGAGGTGGCGTTTCATGAGGTGGGTCGTGCTCCAGTTCCCCGGCTCCTGCGACGAGCGCGACGCGGTGCGCGCCTGCGAGCTGAGCGGCGGCGAGGCCCGGCTGCACTGGCACGAGGACCGCGACCTCGGTAACGCCGACGCGGTCGTCGTCCCCGGCGGCTTCTCCTACGGCGACTACCTGCGGGCCGGCGCGATCGCTCGCTTCTCGCCGGCGATGGAGGCGGTCGCCGAGTTCGCCGCGGCGGGCGGCCCGGTGCTCGGCATCTGCAACGGCTTCCAGGTGCTCTGCGAAGCGGGCCTGCTGCCCGGTGCGCTGCTGCGCAACGAGAGCCTGCGCTTCCTCTGCCGTCAGGTCGAGCTGATCGAGGAGCCGGGCGGCGAGCGGCTCTCGATTCCGGTCAAGCACGGCGAAGGCCGCTACTGGGCGCCCGACGAGATGCTCGACGCGCTGGAGGCGACCGGCCAGGTCGCCTACCGCTACGCGCCGGGGCAGAGCCCGAACGGCTCTGCCCGCGACATCGCCGGCGTCACCAACGAGGTCGGGAACGTGCTCGGCCTCATGCCCCACCCTGAGCACGCGGTCGACCCGCTCGAGGGGTCCACGGATGGGCTGCGCGTCTTCGAGCGGATGGCGCGGCTGGCGCGCGTCGCGGCATGACGGTCGAGGTGGCGAAGCACCGCGAGCTCGGGCTGACCGATGCCGAGTTCGAGCTGATCGTCGAGAAGCTCGGCCACGAGCCGAACGACGTCGAGCTGGCGATGTTCAGCCTGCTCTGGTCCGAGCACTGCGCCTACAAGCACTCGCGCAAGCTGCTGCGCCGGCTGCCGACCGAGGGCGAGCGGGTCGTGATGGGGCCGGGCGAGAACGCCGGCGCGGTGGACATAGGCAACGGCCACGCTGTCGCCTTCAAGGTCGAGTCGCACAACCACCC
>DASQDJ010000034.1:0-7522 GCA_035634215.1 Solirubrobacterales bacterium
GCCATCCCGGGGACGGCCGGTGAAAAGTGGACGAGGTCGGCGCGGCCGTCGCCGGTCACGTCCGCGACCGCGATCGGCTCGATGCCAATCGTGTCGTGGAGGCCGAGGTTGGTGGTGGGGCCTGGGATCGGGGTGCCGAAGCTCCCACTGCCGCGGCCGGCGTGAACCTGCACGAGACCCCCGTCGGCGATCGTGACGAGGTCGGAACGCCCGTCGCCGTCGACGTCGGCGACGTCGATCGGGTAGCGCCCTTTGCCGTCGTAGAGGAGCGGGTCGAGGCTTCCCTGCAGCGAGGCGGCGGGTTCCGTGGCGGTGACGGCGCCTGTGGCGCCGCGGAAGACCTTCGCGTCGCCCTGGGCGTCGACGCTGACCAGGTCGGCGCGGTCGTCGCCGTCGACGTCGGCGTCGACGCCTTTGATCCGACAGATTGGCCGCGCGCACCCTCGACGCCGGAACGAGGGTTTCTCGATCGCAATCTCATGGCGGGTTGTCCCCGGCTCCCCGTGTCGCGTCGTGCGAAAGTCGCTCAGCGAAGCGACGGGGGTGGCAAAGGTCAGGTCGGCATTGCCTCTGTGAACGCGCAAGTCACCTTGGCCGTGAGCTGAGACGAGGTCGCCCCTGCCGTCGCCGTCGATATCGAGCACACCGACCAGCTCGTGGCCGACACCCGAGTAGAGGGTCGACGCGGCCTGCCCGCCGAGGGAGACCACCGGATCTTTGTAGACCCCGTAGTCATCGGCCGCGTAGACGTGGATCGAGTCTCCCCGCTGAGTGACGAGCTCGGCGCTGCCGTCGCCGTTCACGTCGCTGATGGCCACTGGCTCATGACCGTCGCGATCCAGCATCACCGGCTTCAGGGGGGTCGGCGATGCCTCGAACGAGATCGAGCCGCCCGCAAAGGTCCCGTCGGGCTGCCCTTCAATTACGATGGCGACGCCGTCCTGATCGACCATCACCAGATCGGCGCGGTGGAGACCGGTGACGTTGACGACGTCGAGGAAGTAGTAGCCGCTTCCGTCGAAGAGGGCCGAGTCGAGTTCCCCGGCGGTTTTGACGGGTGCGCCGAAAGTTCCGTTCCCCTGCCCGGGAAACGTGTGCACCTTCGAATCGCCAGCGTTGAACGCAACGAAGTCAGCCAGGTTGTCGCCCGTCACATCCGCAACGGCTATGGGCTCGAACCCGTTGCCGGCGAGAACCCCCGGCGGTATCGCGCCAGCCTGCGATTCGACCGGCGCCCCGAAATCGGCCGACTGACGCCCCCGATAGACACGGAGGGATCCAGAGCTGTGCAGCGTGATCAGGTCGGGCCGGCGATCCGCGTCGACGTCAGCGACGTCGACGACATGCTCGCCTTGGCCGTCGTACTGGGCGGGATCGACCGAGCCGGCGTAGACGGTCACCGGCGGGGAGAAGGTCCGGTCGGATTTGCCGAACGCGGCCTGAACGGCGCCGTCGGCTCGCAGGGTGATCAGGTCGGCCCTGCGGTCGCCGTTTAGATCCGACTCGACGGTCGGGGGAGGCCAGACACAGCCCCCGCGACAGCCGGCGCGCCGCCAAAACGGCTTCTCGACCACCACCTCCTGACCGGGCGTCGCTTCGAAGCGGTTAGATTGGAATCCCGAGAGTTTGACGATCGATGCGGCGCCGAATTTGGAATCGACGCGACCGGGATAGCGGCGAACGGTGCCGTCCGGTTCGACCGCGATCAGATCGGCCCGACCGTCGGAGTTGTAGTCCATCACTCCGACGAAGTCGAGACCTTCGCCGTCGTGGAGACTGGAGTTGAGAGAGTTGAAGGACGACGCGGGTACGTAATCGAAGATCTGCGAAGCCGGGGTGTACTCGGTTTTCGAATGTAAGGGATAAGCCAGTCCGTTGTGGACGCGGATCTCCCCGTTTTCCAAGACGGTCAGGTCACCGCGCCCGTCACCGTTGACGTCTCCGACCCCAATCGCCTCTGCGCCGCTCTCCAAGCCGTTGTTCGGCATCCGTTCGCCGAATTGTCCGCCCGCCGTGCCAAGACGGACCGACGGCGAATCGCCGTTCGGACCCATCCCGATCAGGTCTGCGTGACCGTCGCCGTTGACGTCCGCCACGTCCAGGAAGTCCTCTCCCGCGGCCCCGTGGAGGTTGGAGCCCCAGCTGCCGGTGTGAGTCGCGACGCCGGCACCGGAGAAGCTGCCGTTCGCCTGCCCCGCGAATGCGTAGAGGTTCTTGCTGGGGGGATGGAAGGCGACGAGATCGCCGCGCCTGTCGCCGGTCACATCGGCCACCGCGATCGGCTCATAGCCGTCGGCGTCGTGTATCCCGGCGCTGAAGGAGCCGCCGGACGAGTTGCCGAACGAGAGCGCTCCATGGCCGAGCGGGCCGCCGCTGAAACCGCCTCCTGGCTGACCCCAGTAAGTGTGAACCAGTCCGTCGCCGGTCATGGTGACCATGTCCGAGCGATGATCGCCGTCAACGTCGGAAACGTCGATCACGTGGTGCCCTTCCCCGTGGTACAGAGCCGACTGCATCGTGCCGTAAAACGACAGCGCCGGCGCTCCCGTGTCGCCCGCGGCGCCGTAGGTATAGGCGGTGCCGTCGGTGCCCAGCGTGACGAGGTCGGCGCGCAGATCGCCATCTACGTCGTAGTCGACCGGGTCCGGCAACGGCGGTGCGATCTCGTTCACGTACGGATTCTCGGTGTCACCGAGGTTCCAGTGCGTTGAGAGCCACTCGCCGGGCTCGGGGCGCGCGTCGAAGTACGTGTCGTAGCCGCAGTCGATAGGCACCCAGGTCGGTGAACCGTAGCCTTCGGCCTCCGGGCAGCGAGTCTCCGTATAGGGGCCCTGGGCCGAAAAGCCATCTTCGTAGCAAAGGATGTCGATCCCGTCGACGCAGTGATGGCCTACATTTGCGAACGGTGCCGCTGGACCTCCGATCTGTGCGTAGGAAGCACCCATCGCGTGAAGTAGCTCGTGTATCGGGATGCCCGATTCCCAGCCGTCGGTGCCCCCGTAGGAACCGCGAGTCGTAATCGCGACAGACGTGCTGGTCCGGTTGAGGTTGGTGGCGGCCTTGCTGGCGTCGGGAACGAGGCCCCCAAGCCCGGCGGCGCTGCCGTTGGCCATCGTGACGCCGTCGTGGAAGACCAAGTACTTGACCGCGCGTGCGCCTTCAGGAGCGCCGAGGGCGTTGCGCACGTAGGAGTAAGCGTCGAGCGTATCGACGCCATCCGTCGTGTTCACACCCGGCCCGACGTGGTTGAGCGGTATCTGTACGTCTAGGACGTCGATCACGCCCTGCTGGCTGCACTGGACCACCATCTGCACGGTTCTCAGCCCGCTGCTCGACATGCTCGCCTGCTGGATGAACTTCCAGTTCATCCGCTTGACGATCGAGCGGATCAGGTCGTGGGCGTTCGGCGTCGTCGCCTGTCCCGCCACGTAGGAGCGAACGACGACGATCCGGTGTCCCAAGGCGGGGGCGCAGATCGGGTCGTCCTGCTGAGGCTGGAGCGGATAGAAAGCCCCGAGCACCGGCGCCGCTTCGCCGCCGGAGCCGCGGGGAAGCTCGTGAAGGTGCGTGTACTCGGTTGGCTTGCCCTCTCGCCGGATTTCGTATTCGCCGGTCTCGGCGTTGTAGCGCTGCACGACGCCGCGAAGGCGCTGAAAGTCGGACCGGCCCGGGATGCGCCCGTCAGGGGCGGCCCGATCCGCGCTGTGGGAGTGCCCAGGGTGCGCCGAAGACGGCACCGGCGTGATCAACACGGTGACCAGGACGGCAAGGCAAACCACTAGTGTCGTGCGGCCTACGAACCGACGCAGCATCTGATAAACCCCCTGTACCGACTGTTGCTCGTCGGCTCTCATGGCGTCGGGGTTCCCCAGAGTGCAATTTGGTGGCCCCGGCGCCTCCTTTAGTACTGTCACACTCTCACATTTGCTTGCCGTGGTAAAGGGTGTAGTTACTGCTTAATGCAAGCTCAATGTGTGGTGTGTGTGTTTAGCGCTTGCGCTTCTTTCCCTTGCCGCCTTTGCGCTTCTTCTTCTTGCAGTCGTTCCTCACCACCGGCCGGGAGCTGAGCCGCCTGCCGTTGTGGGCGCGCATCCTCACCTGGGCCCGCGAGGGCCTGGCGCAGAGGTTGCGGCTGTTGACGAGGATGCCCTTCTTGCCGCCCTTCAGGGTCAGCTTGAACCTGGAGACGGCGGCGTCGGGGACGACGTCGAAGGTGTTTCGGATGCGGCCCTTGTGGGTGTCGATGCGCCCCGCCACCTCGATTGCGATCTGCCCGTCCAGGGCGGCGACCATGTCGGGCAGGCGGTTGTCTGAGGACCTGAGGTAGACCGGTCCCTGCAGGGGTTGATCCAGCAGGGGGGTCCAAGCCGTGGCGTGGCCGTAGACGGAGCCTTTCGGGCAGGCGCGGGCGGCGAACTGCACCCTGGTGCAGATGTTGTCCAGGTGGGCCTGTTCGAGGAAGGCCGAGCCCGGCAGGGTGACCGCGACGCGGCCGATGTTGGCGTCCCCGGGCCTTGCTTTCAGGGTGGCGGTGAGGGCGGGGAGATCGCCTCGCCTCGTGCCTCCCTTGAGGCGGAAGGAGAGCTTGGGCTTAAAGCCGAGTGCCTCGCAGCCGCCTACCTGGAAGCGGTTGGTGAGGCTCTCCACCGCGCCGTGGGAGCCGAAGACCTTGGCGTCGACCTGCTGTTCGGCGCAGGAGGTCGGGTTGAGGGCGAAGCCGGGGCGGTCGATCGAGACCCGGATGTCGCGGATGCGCAGCGGGATGCCGTCGATGATCCGGGGCAGGGGATCGGTCACCGCGGTGATCTGGGCGGTGCGGGTGTCGAGGCGAAGCGCGGTGCGCACCACGACCACTCCCAGGTCGAAGGGACCGGCCACGGCCGGGATGATTGCCGCCATCGAGAGCGGGGCGCCCTTGTAGGGGCCTGATAGGTAGAGCTTTCCGGGGACGTAGAGGGGATTGGGGCCGGCTCCGGCTGCGGAGAGCACGGTGCCGATCGCAGAGGCCGCCGGGCAGGAGGGCGAGGCCTGCTCGGCCTTGCCGTCCTTGGAAGCCGCTGCCGCGATCTGGGCCTCTGAGCAGTAGGGGATGCCTTTCAGGGAGGCGGTGAAGCCCTGCGGCGTCTTCAGCTCGAGGCGGTCGATCTCCTGGGCGCCGTCGGGCCTCGTTATGCGCAAGTTGAACGGGGTGTGGGCGCCGGCGATCGGGTTGGCGGTGCCGGCCTCGAAGCCGAGGTCGAAGGGACGGGCCGCGAGGCTGGCCGGGCAGGGCGAGCCGTTGGGGCCGGAGGTGATGGAGATCGGATCGTCGATCGCGACCGGCTGGTTGGGGCGCGCCCAGGGAGTCACCTCGGTGTGGGAGGCTGCGCTGCCGCAGGTGGAGGGGGTGACGAGGGGAGCGAGCGCCCCGCCCTTGAAGTGGAGCTCCAGCTGCTCGAGCGGCAGCTGGGGGTTGTTGGTGAAGACGGTGGTGATCTGGCCGGTCGCCGGGTCGAGCTTGACCTCGCCGGCCGCCTTGACCAAGAGCCCGCGCTTGGCGCTCTCGACCGCCAGGTAGATCGCGATCATCGAGCCGAAGGGGTTTTTTTTCTGCTCGGCAAGGTAGACCGCCCCCTTGGGCCAGTCCTCGGCGTCCAGGACCGGGGTCTCGGTGACGATCGTGCCGATCTTCGACGCGTCGGGGCACCTCACCGGGTCGTTGTTGAAGCGGATCGGGGCGGGCATCGGGAAGTTCGTGCCCTTCAGCCCGATCTGGGCCTCGGTGCAGGCCTGCTGGCCCTGAGCCGAGGAGGGGTTCACCGTTATCCCGAGCGGCAGCGTCGAGGCGGTGTCCTTCATGTGGGAGGTGGCCAGACCGGCGTCTGACTTCCAGTGCCCGGTCGCCTGGGCGACGTAGTCGTCGACCTCTTCCTGGGTGGCGTCGGGCGCAGGAGGCGCAAAGGGGGCGTCGTTCCGCTGCGGGACCGTCAGCTCGACGTCGAGGCCGGTCGGGGTCTCGGCGGCTTTCGTCGTCGGCCGCAGGCTGAAGTCGGGGTCGAAGGGGACCTTCTCGCATCCGTCGAGCGGCTCGTCGTAGAGCGTGTCGACCCGTTTCCAGTTCGGGTGGTCGGGGTTGTCCAGATCGGCCGGCATCTGCCAGGAGTCCGCGACCCAGGTGGTCTTCAGGGCCTGGCCGGAGCAGGCGGTCGGGTTGGCTGCGAAGGGGCGGATCGGACCCCAGGAAGGCTCGTAGGGCTGGGGCTCGAGGTTCGGAGTCGCCCCCGTGAGGCCCCCCTCCGGAATTGCATCGTCAAAGCCCTGCCGCACCCGGTAGCTGTCGTGCTCGGGGGCCCACGGGACGCCCCAGAACGTCGACGTCTGCCCCAGCAGCGACACCCCGCCCGGGATCTGGATCACGCCTCCGGTCAGACCGCCGTCGCCGTCGGTCCTGACCTCAATCACGACCGGGATGCTGGTGATGTTGCCGTTGCCGAAACTCACCACCGGGGAGAAGAAGAGCTCGGCGGTCTTGCCGTCGCGCGGCTCGACGTTGTACCAGGGGAGGATCGTCTCCTTGATGCCCGTTTCGTCGGCCGTGTTCCCTTCGCCCAGGGTCAGGGTCATGATGCCGACCTGCGACTGGGGCGGGCAGCTGGGAGGTATCGTCACGAGCGCACGCGAGGGACACTTCGGGACGGCGTTGGGATTGCCGCCGATCCCGGGCGGGAGCTCGACGAAGATGTCCCGAGGCTCGCCGTCGGGGATCGCCCCGTTGCCCGCCCAGCCGAACTGGAGATCGGGCGAACGCTGCAGCCAGAAGCTGATCGAGGCATCGAAGCGCCCACCTGCCTGCAGGACCGGATCGAGCCGCCAGTCCGGCTCGAAGCCGGGTTGCCAGGTGGTCTCGCGGGGCAGCCCTTGGTCGAGGTTGTAGGCATGGCCGTGGTCGATGCAATGCGCGACCGCGTCCGGGGGATCGCCGACTCCGGCGCCGTCGACGACGAGATCCGCCGTATCGCACGTGCCCGCCCAGTACGCCTTGGTCCCCGGGAAGGCCGGAGCGGTGACGTCGAGACCGGGATCCCCGGGACCGTTGTGGGCGTCGGCGATGCCGAAGTTGGCCCCGAGCGGAGGGCCGTGGTCGGCCACCGCCGGCCCCGTGACGGCAAGTGCCGTCACCAGGGACAGCGCCGACAAGATCGCGATCCGCAGCTTCATCGTCTACCCCCCGCCTGACGGCCGGCTCGTTTTCTGCCCTTGGCCCTCTTCACGCAGCGGCCCTTGCGCCTGATCTTTCGCTTGGCGCAACCCGCCCGCCGCTTGCGCTTGCGAGCACCGTCTTTGACGTTTCCTCCGCCTAGGAGCGCGGCGCTGCCCGCGGGCGGGCCCGGCGGCGGCCCGGACGGCGGCGGTGAGCAGGATCCCGCGAGGACGTCGCAGGCCGGCGGCGGCGTCGGGAGCGGGAAGCCGCCGCCGACTCGGGCGTCGTTTATGTCGATGTCCGCGTCCTCGATCTCGCGCGGATCGATCCTGCGCGTGGTCT
>DASQDJ010000035.1:0-4214 GCA_035634215.1 Solirubrobacterales bacterium
GCTTCGACTCGTTCAGCGGCACCCGGTCCTGCGGGCGCTTCGGGCCGGCCAACGACGGCGTCACCGTCGACAGGTCGAGCTCCAGCGTCTCGGAGAACACGGGCTCGGGCGACGACTCGTCGTGCCACAGCCCCTGCTCGCGCGCGTAGGCCTCGACGAGCTCGATGCGCTCCTTCGAGCGCCCGGAGAACTCGAGGTAGCTCAGCGTCTCCGCGTCGATCGGGAAGATCGCGCAGGTCGAGCCGAACTCCGGCGACATGTTGCCGATCGTCGCCCGGTCGGCGAGGCCGAGCGGGTGGAGGCCCGGGCCGTAGAACTCGACGAACTTGGAGACGACGCCGAGCTCGCGCAGCATCTCGGTGACGGTGAGGACGAGGTCGGTGGCGGTGGCGCCCTCGGGCAGCTCGCCGCCGAGCTTGAAGCCGACGACCTGGGGCAGCAGCATCGAGATCGGCTGGCCGAGCATCGCCGCCTCGGCCTCGATCCCCCCCACGCCCCCGCCGAGCACGCCGAGCCCGTTGACCATCGTCGTGTGGGAGTCGGTGCCGACCAGCGTGTCGGGGTAGGCCTGCAGGGCGCCGCTGCGCTCGCTCGCGTAGACGACCTGGGAGATGTGCTCGAGGTTGACCTGGTGGCAGATGCCGGTCGCCGGCGGCACCACGCTGAAGTTGGCGAAGGCCTTCCGCCCCCACTTGAGGAAGGCGTAGCGCTCGCGGTTGCGCTCGAACTCGTGCTTGGCGTTGACCGCGAAGGCCCGCTCGTTGCCGAAGGCGTCGACCTGGACCGAGTGGTCGATGACGAGGTCGACGTCTACGAGCGGGTTGATCCGCTCCGGGTCGCCGCCGATCTCGGCCATCGCGTCGCGCATCGCGGCGAGGTCGACCACGGCGGGGACACCGGTGAAGTCCTGCATGAGGACGCGGGCGGGCTGGAAGGGGATCTCGACGCTCGGCTCGGCGGCGGCGTCCCAGCTGGCGATCGCCTCGACGTCGGCGGCGCGGACAGAGGTGCCGTCCTCGAGCCGCAGCACGTTCTCGAGGAGGACCTTGAGCGAGTAGGGCAGCCGCGCCACGTCGAAGCGCGACTGCAGCGCGTCGAGGCGATAGATCTCGTAGGAGCGACCGCCGACATCGAGGGTCGCGCGGGCGCCGAAGGAGTCGCTGCTGCTCACAACCTCATCCTAGGCATCACCCCGACCCGCCGGTACTTATGCACCCATAGGGTGCTCAACTACCGGCGGGTCCTCTATCGCTTGTCGGCGGGGTGACCGTCGGCGATGGCCTGGCCCGCTTTTTGGCCGGCGGAGCCGCTCTGGATCTTGGCCGCGATGCCGGGAGTGGTGAGTCCGAGGTGGGCCAGCGCACGCTGCTGGAGCGGCGCGACGGCGATCTCGGTCCGGTTGCGCTCGATCGCCCTGACCGTGGCGGCGGCGACCTGCTCCGGCGTGCCGGTGCCGAATCCGGGCGGGGGCTTGGCGCCGGCATCGGCGAACATGCCGGCGTCGCGGATGAAGCCGGGCGAGACGAGCGAGACGCCGACCCCCTTCGGCGCCAGGTCGGCGCGCAGGCCGAGCGCGAAGCCGCGCAGGCCGAACTTGGTCGCGTTGTAGATAGAGGAGCGTGGGCTGGCCGCCTTGCCGGAGAGCGATGAGACGAAGACGAGGTGGCCCGAGCCGCGCTCGACCATCGCCGGGTACATCGCGCGCGCCATCAGCATTGGCGCCTCGAGATTGACCCGCAGGGCGCGCTGCACCTGCTCGGGCGTGAAGTCGCCGAGCCAGCCCGCCGCCGGCAGGCCGGCGTTGGCGAGGAGGATCTCGGTGTCTTCCGCTTCGGCCGCGAGGCGCTCGGCGGCGCTCGGCTCGGCGAGGTCGGCGGGCAGCACGCGGTGACCGTCGCCTGGCAGCTCCGCGGCGAGCGACTCAAGCGCCTCGCGCGTGCGGGCGCTCAGCCGACGGGTCGCGCCGCGGCCGGCGAGCGCGAGGGCGATCGCCCGTCCCAGCCCCCCGGTGGCTCCCGTGACCAGCGCGGTGCGGCCGGCAAGTTCCATCGCAGGGCGCAAGCTAGCACCCGCCCCGCCGACAGGAATATGGCGTGCAAGTGCGAAGAGCCACAAAATGTTTGTTTTCTGTGAGCATCCGCCGGGGCGATCCTCTACACTGCCCCGCGTTCCATACAACCGAAACGCCGAATCCCGCCAGCCACCAGGCGACGCGGGAACGGGGGACCCAGGTTTCAGGGGCTAACCCGTCCGACAGAGGACGGGGGCGCAGGCTCTTTCAGCGCCAGTCCGACAGCTAACCCCGTAGGCCAACGAAGGAGATCGGTTTGCCTACGAACATTCCAAAGCTCAAGGCAGGGTTGGCCGCTATCGCCGCCCTCGTCTCGCTTTCCATGCTTGCCCCGGCGGGCGCTTCCGCCGCCTGTGAAGGCGGCGGCGTGACGCCAGCCGAAGTCGATATGTGCACTCCTACCCCGAAGGCGCGGCTGCTAAGCAACGGCATGCTGGTGCCGCCGGCCTCGGCGCCGCCGCGCGTCAAGCAGGTCATCGCGGCCGCCAACAAAATCCGCAACAAACCGTATGTCTACGGTGGCGGCCACCGGCGCTGGTGGGACTCGGGCTACGACTGCTCGGGCTCGGTCAGCTTCGCCCTGCGAGGCGGCAAGTTCCTGACCAGCCCGATGCCCTCCGGCCCCCTGATGAACTGGGGCCTGCCGGGCGAGGGCCGCTGGATCACTGTCTACGCCCACGGCGGCCATACTTATGCCGTGATCGCCGGCTACCGCTGGGACACCTCGGGCAACGAAGACGGCAGCACCGGCCCGAGCTGGCACAAGGACCCACGCAGCCCCGACAGCGGCTTCGTGGCGCGGCACCCGGCCGGCTTCTAGGCCACCTATCGATCAGCCGGTCGGCGGAGCGGCGGCGAGCTTCCACTCGCCGTCCTCCCTGACCAAAGCAATCGACGTGGCGGGCGCGTTGCCAAATCGCACCGTGGCGGTCGCCCTGTCGCCGGCGACGTTGACACCGATCACCTCGGCTTCCCGGTTCTGCGCAAAACCGCCGCTGCGCTTGGAGCGCAGTACGAGGAGGTTGACCGCCGCCTCGCAGTCCAAGTCGGCCTTGAGGCCCGACGATCGTTTCGCGTACTCGACGGTCTGCCGCTGGGCCTCCTCGCTCATCAGCTCGCAGAAGGCCGCCGAGTCGACCGTCGTGCGGTCGCGACCGCCGCTGTCCTCTCCCAGGATCTCGTAGAAGCTGGAGACCGAATCCACCGCCCTCTCCACGTCCTCGTCCCGGGCCACCTCGGCGCCAGACGGCGGCGCGGGGTTCGCACTGCGGGAGCTGGGCGATTCATTTTCGCCGCTCTCCCCGGGCCCTGAGGCATCCCTCCTTTCGCCGCGATCCCCGCTCGTGGCTCCCTCGTCGGCCTCGACAGGCCGAACCGGCGACGTAACGCGCGGCTCCTCGTCCTCGCCGCAGCCGGGCGGAAGGGCAAGAAGAAGCGCGGCCAAGAGGAAGCAGAGCAGCCGCTTCATCACAAGAGGATAGACAGGCCGGCGCGCGGCCGGAGAGCCTCGATCGGCCCTCCGACCGCCCCCCGTCTAGGGCCAGTCACAACCGGTCGTCTCGCACCCGGCCCGGCGCCAGATCGGCTTCTCGGTGGCGAACTCGTGGCCGCCGGCGCCGAGGCGCACCGGGTTGGCCGAGCCCGAGCGGGTCACGGGAGCCGCGAAGCTGCCGCTGGACTGGGCGGCATAGCTGAGGACGTCGCCGTCCTCGTCGACTGCGACCAGGTCCGCTCTGCCGTCGCGGCTGTAGTCGAGCAGGCCGACCAGCTCCAGGCCAACTCCGTCGGTGAGGCTCGAGTCGATGGTGGAGCCATAGGGGCTGGTGGGGGCTTCCAGGCCGGCGTCGGCTTTGCCCTTGTAGAGCTTCAGCGAGCCCGAGCCGTCGAGGGTGAGCAGGTCGGCTCGCCCGTCGGCGTTGACGTCGCCGAGGCCGATCGGCTCGTGGCCGGTGCCGTTGTCCATGATCGGGTCGATCGTCGCCGCCGGGGTCGAGGAGGCGGTGAATTTGCCGTCGGCGGCGCCTTTGTTGACGTAGATCTCGCCGGTGTGGGCGATCGAGACCAGGTCGGCGTAGGCGTCGCCGTCGACCTTGACCACGTCGAGGAAGTAGCGGCCGGCGTTGTCGTGCAGGGCGGAGTCCAG
>DASQDJ010000036.1:0-20673 GCA_035634215.1 Solirubrobacterales bacterium
GAAGCTGGTCGAGGCCTTCGACGAGCCCTTCGGCGACTCCTCGGCGCTGCCCACCTATCTCGTCTCCGAGCTGGCGGCCGAGCACGTCAAGGTCGCCCTCTCGGGCGAGGGGGGCGACGAGCTGTTCGGCGGCTACTACACCTACGTGGCGGACCTGCTGGCGCCGCGGGTCGGCCGCCTCGCCGCGCTAGCCGCGCCGCTGGTCGAGGCGCTGCCCAGCTCCGACGCCAAGGCCAGCTTCGACTACAAAGCGAAGCGCTTCGTCCGCGCCGCCCGATTGCCGGCGCTGGCGCGTCACCACGCCTGGAAGGAGATCTTCTCGGCGGAGCGGCGGGCGGCGCTGCGGGGGGCGCGGGACCCCGGCTGGGACCCGGTCGACCTCTACCGCGAGCGCTACGCGGAGACCGCCGGCGCCGAGCCGCTCGCTCGCCTCCAGGACGTCGACCTCGGCATCTACCTGGTCGACGATCTGCTCGTCAAGACCGACCGCTCCAGCATGGCGCACTCGCTCGAGCTGCGGGTGCCCTTCCTCGACAACGAGGTGGCCGACTTCGCGCTCGGCCTGGCGACGCCGCTCAAGGTTCGCGCCCTCGCCAAGAAGCGGCTGCTGCGGCGCGCCCTGGCGCCGCTGCTGCCGCGCGAGATCCTGCGCGGCCCCAAGCAGGGCTTCTCGATCCCGGTCGCCGCCTGGTTGCGCGGCCCGCTCGAGGGCTATGCCCGCGATCTGCTCTCGCCGGCGAATCTCGACCGCCAGGGCTGCTTCGATCCGGCTGCGGTCGGCGTGCTGCTCGACAGGCACTGCTCGGGGCGCGAGGATCTGAGCCGCCAGCTCTGGGGCCTGATGGCCTTCACCCTCTGGTTCGACCGCTACACCTAGGCAGACCTCATGGAGCAGAGCCCAGACGCCCTCGACGCCCTCTTCGCCTTCCTGGTCGCGGGCGGCGTGGCGCTGGCCCTGACCCCGTTCACCATCCGACTGGCGCGGCGATTCGGCGCCATAGACCTGCCCAACCCGCGCTCCCTGCACGCCCAGCCGACGCCGGCGCTCGGCGGGCTCGCGATCCTCGCCGGCGCCCTGCTCGCCGCCGTGATCTGGCTGCCGTGGGACGCCGAAACCGAGGCGATCCTCGCCGGCGCCGTGGCGATCTCCGTGGTCGGCGTCCTCGACGACGCCTACGAGCTGAACGCGGCGGCGAAGCTGCTCGGGCAGACGGCGGCGGTCGTCATCCCGGTCTCGGTCGGGGTGACCGTCGAGAGCTTCACCTTTCCCTTCCTGGGCGCCCTCGATCCGGCCTCCGTCGACCTGGTCGGCCTGCCAGGCGGCGGCGCGATCGACCTCGGCGACGTCGGCACGACCGTCGGCATCGTCGCGATGATCAACGTGATCAACCTGATCGACGGCGTCGACGGGCTTGCCGCCGGCGTCTGCGCGATCGCCGCGCTGACGCTGACCGCGATCGCCCTCTCGCTGGAGCGCAACGCGGCGGGGGTCCTCGCGGCGATCGTCGCCGGCGCCTCGCTCGGCTTCCTGCGGCATGGCTTCCCGCCGGCGAAGACGTTCATGGGGGACACCGGCTCCAACCTGCTCGGCTACCTGCTCGGCGTCATCGCCGTGCAGGGGGCGCTCAAGACCAATGCCGTGATCGCCCTCTTCCTGCCGCTGATCGTCCTCACGGTGCCGATCCTCGACACCGGCTTCGTCGTCGCCAAGCGGCTCAAGTACCGGCGGCCGATCTACCGCGCCGACCGCTGGCACTTCCACCACCGCATGGCGAACATCGGCTTCTCGCAGCGCCGCACGCTCGCCTATCTCTATGGCTGGACGCTGGTCATGGCGGCTCTGGCGCTCGCCCTGCGCTTCGTCCCCTACAGCGACGACCACGGCAACTTCGACGCCTTGTGGACCGCCGTGATGGCGGTTTGCGGCCTGGTTGCCCTGGCGGCCAGCGTGTACCTGGTCGAGGTGCTGGAGATCCTCAAGCTGCGGCGGGTGCGGCTGCGCCAGGTCGTCGGGCTCAGGGGGGACGCCGGCAAGCCGGTGCCCGCGAGCGCGGAGGTCGACGATGCCGTCGCGCAGGAGCTGGAGACCGGGTCCTTTCCGGCCGTCGATCCCGAGACCGGCGAGTTCGAGGCGGTGGAGCCGCGTTAGTGCGGCATCGTCACAAGCTACTTTGTGCGCTGTTGTGACAAGCGGCACGAACTGGCTCTAGAAAGCCAAACGTCGGGCCGTTCAGATATAGTGATTCGTACGCCCGCCCACCAACGACGGGCGCTTTTTCTGTCGGTTTTCTGTCTCTGCCGGCCTCTACCTAGGACGTTATGTCACCTCCCAAGCACGTCGACCTCATGGCGCTGGCCGCCGCCTTGGCGGTATTCGTCGTCGCCGGCTTCCCGCTGCTCGGGTACGCCGTCGCCGCCGGCGTCTGGCTTACCCAGCGGGCCGTGCAGGTGCTCGCCAGCCGCCGGGCGGGGGAGGACCTCGGTCACGGAGAGCGCCGCCGGGCGATGGGGACGGTGGCGGCGACCTCGCTCGGCCGGGTCTGGCTGATGGCCACCGCGGTGCTGCTGGTCGGGATCGCGGAGCGCGAGGCCGGCCTTGCCGCGGCGCTGCTGCTGCTGGCGCTCTTCACGATCTCCTTCGCTGCGCAGGGGATCGCCTACCTGATGGAGCCCGAGAGCCAGGGGGTGCGGGCGAGGTGAGCTCGATGAGCACTCGCGGCAAAGTCCTGCTCGGCTTCGGCATCTACCTGGCGACGGCGATCGCCCTGCTGCTGATCTTCGGCAGCGACGGCAAGAACGATCACTTCAAGCCCCAGAACGAGTTCAAACTGGAGGAGTGGGTGCCGATCCACCTCGGCGGCCTCGACCTCAGCATCAACAAGGCCGTCCTCTACCTCTTCATCGCCAGCGCCCTGACGATCGCCACGATGACCTGGATCGCCCGCCGCATGGCGGAGAAGCCGAACCGGGTGCAGACCGCGGTCGAGCTTGCCTACGACCTGACCCGCAACAACATCACCGGCGGCAACATGGACCCGAAGCTGGCCGCCCGCTGGTTCCCCTTCCTCGGCGCCCTCTTCTTCTTCATCTGGTTCTCGAACATGATCGGCTTCCTGCCGCTGCCGGTGAACACCGAGCACACGGTGGACATCTTCGGCCTCGAGCTGCCCGCGCTGGCGCTCTACGCGGCGACCGCGAACATCTCGATCCCGCTGATCCTCACCCTGGTCGTCTGGTTCTCCTACCACGTCGAAGGGATCCGGGCGAAGGGCTTCGTCCCGTACTTCAAGAGCTGGCTGCCGCCCGGCCTCGAGGAGATGAACCCGATCGGGCGCGGCGCCATCTTCATGATCGAGGTGATCTCGCACTTCGTGCGGCTGATCTCCCTCTCCGTGCGTCTCTTCGCCAACATCCTCGCCGGCCACCTGCTGCTGCTCTTCATGGGCGGCGGGCTGGCGGTGCTGCTCGGGATCGCCGCGCTGGGCGCGCTGACCTTCCCGCTGGCCTTCGCCTTCTTCATCTTCGAGGTCGGCCTCGTGGCCACCCTCCAGGCCTTTATCTTCGCCACCCTCACCGCGATCTACATCGGCGGAGCTACCTCCGCCGAGCACTAAACGAAAAGGAGTCGAACCCGAAATGGATCTCACTGCCCTTCCGATCGCCGAAGTCACCGACGAAGGCGTCAAAGGCGCCGGCAAAGCCATAGCGCTGGGCGTCGGCGCCGGCCTCGGCTCGATCGGCGCCGGCATCGGCGTCGGCTTCATCTTCGGCAAGGAGATCGAGTCGGTCGCCCGCCAGCCCGAGATGAAAAGCGAGCTGGAAAGCATCCGCTGGCTCGGCTTCGCGCTGACCGAGGCGGTTGCCTTCTACACCTTCATCTTCGGCCTGATCGCCTTCTTCCTCTCCTAGGCGCCGATGGAGGCATTCGCCGACATAGCGGGCTTCCTCGTGCTCGCCCAAGAGGCGGCGCATGGCGCCGAAGAAGAGGCCGGGGGCAGCTTCCTGGTCTCACCGGGCGTCGGGCTGATGATTTGGACCCTGGTCCTCTTCCTGGCGACGATGTGGGTTCTGAGCAAGGTCGCCTTCCCGAAGATCCAGGAGGCCCTCGACAAACGCGCCAAGCTGATCGCCGAGTCCATCCAGGCGGCCGAACGGCAGCGTCGCGAGTCCGACGAGCTGCTCGAGGAGTACCGGGCGCGGCTGGCCGAGGCCCGCGAGCAGGCCGACGACATCATGGCCCGTGCCCGCAAGGCCGCCGAGACGGCGGAAGCGGAGGCGAGCGCGGCCGGCAAGGAGAAACGCGACGAGCTGGTCGCCGCCGCCAAACGCGACATCGAGGCCGAGACGCGGCGCTCGCTGCAGCAGATCCGCAGCGAGGTCGCCGACCTGACCGTGCTCGCCACCGAGAAAGTCACCCGCAAGAGCCTCAGCCCCGAGGACCAGCGCCGCCTCGTCGAGGAGGCACTGAGCGAGGTCGACTTCACCGCCCTCTCGGGGTCGGAGGGGTCGAAGAACTGATGGAGGAGGCAGCTCGCGTATACGCCGAGGCGCTCTTCGACGTCGCCAAGAAGGCAGGCAAGCTGGACCCGATCCGCGAGGAGCTGGGCCAGCTCGCCGACGCCGTCGACGGCAACCGCGAGCTGCAGATGTTCTTCTTCAGCCCTTACTTCTCATCGGCGGAGAAGTCGGAGGGGATCCGGCGCGCGATCGCGGGCGCCGACCCCGAGTTCGTCAACTTCCTCGAGCTGCTGGTCGAGAAGGGGCGGATGACCGAGGTCTTCCGCATTCGCCGTCAGTTCGAGGAGCTGTGGAAGCAGGAGAACAAGCGGATCGACGTCACCGTCACGAGCGCGGTCGAGCTCGATCCCGCCGCGGTGGCGAAGATCGGCGAGGAGATCGAACGGCAGACCGGCCGCAAGGTGGAGCTGGCCAGCGACGTCGACGAGGAGATCCTCGGCGGCATCGTGCTGCAGGTCGGCAACATGGTCCTCGACGCGAGCATCCGCAATCGCTTGGAGAAACTTCGAAAGAGCGTCGCCCGGGCGGCGTAAGGAAGGAATAGAGCAGCCACATGGAGATCAAGCCCGACGAGATCGCATCGATCCTCAGAGAGAGGATCGAGGGAATCGACACCGGCAGCGCCGACCTGTCCGAGGTGGGCACGGTGCTCTCGGTCGCCGACGGCATCGCCCGCATCCACGGGCTCGATAACTGCATGGCGCTCGAGATGCTCGAGCTGCCGCACGGCGTCACCGGCCTGGCGCTGAACCTCGAGGAGGACAACGTCGGCGCGGTGCTGTTCGGCGAGTGGGAAAAGGTCGTCGAGGGCGACACCGTCAAGCGCACCGGCGAGCTGCTGCGCATCCCCGTCGGCGACGAGCTGCTCGGCCGTCTCGTCGACCCGCTCGGCCGTCCGCTCGACGACAAGGGTGAGATCGCGACCACGCAGACCCGCCCGGCCGAGTTCAAAGCGCCTGGCGTCGTCCAGCGCCAGCCGGTGACCGAACCGGTCCAGACCGGCCTGATGGCGATCGACGGGATGATCCCGATCGGCCGCGGCCAGCGAGAGCTGATCATCGGCGACCGCCAGACCGGCAAGACGGCGATCGCGATCGACACGATCATCAACAACCGCGACAAGGACATGATCTGCATCTACGTCGCGATCGGCCAGCGGATGTCGACCGTCGTCCAGCTCAAGGAGGTCCTCGAGGAAAACGGCGCGATGGAGAACACGATCATCGTTGCCGCCCCCGCCGACGAGGCCGCCCCGATCAAGTTCATCGCCCCCTCCGCGGGCTGCGCGATGGGCGAGCACTTCCTCTACCACGGCAAACCCGCGCTCGGCGTCTACGACGACCTCCCCAAGCACGCCTACGCCTACCGGCAGATGTCGCTGCTGCTGCGGCGCCCGCCCGGCCGCGAGGCGTACCCCGGCGACGTCTTCTACCTGCACTCGCGCCTGCTGGAGCGGGCGGTGAAGCTGAACGACGACCTCGGCGGCGGCTCGCTGACGGCGCTGCCGATCATCGAGACGCAGGCCTCCGACGTCTCCGCCTACATCCCGACCAACGTCATCTCGATCACCGACGGCCAGATCTTCCTCGAGTCCGACCTCTTCTACTCGGGGGTGCGGCCGGCGATCAACGTCGGCATCTCGGTCTCGCGGGTGGGCGGCAACGCGCAGACCAAGGCGATGAAGAAGGTCGCCGGAAAACTGCGCCTCGACCTCTCCCAGTACCGCGATCTCGAGGCCTTCGCCCAGTTCGGCTCCGAGCTCGATCCCGAGACGCAGAAAACCCTCAACCGAGGCGAGCGCTTGGTCGAGCTGCTCAAGCAGAAAGAGCGCGAGCCGCTCGAGGTCGCCGACCAGGTCGCGGCGATCTACTCCGGCACCGGCGGCTTCCTCGATCGGGTCAAGACCGAGCGCGTGAGCGAGTTCCTGCGCGACCTGCGCACCCGGCTGCGCGCCGAGAAGGCGGAGCTGCTGGAGCGGATCGGCTCCAGCGGCAAGCTCGAGGAGGCCGACGAGGAGGAGCTTGGCGCGGCGATCCGCGAGTTCGTCGACGACTTCGGCCCCGACTTCGACGAGCACGGTGACCCGCTCGAGGCCGGCGAGTCGGACCGCGTCAAGTCCGAGGAGGAGCGGGCGCGGCCCAGTCGCGTCGAGGAGGCCGAGGCTGAGAAGGAGACGGCAGCCGCCTAGCCGGCGACGAGCTCGATTCCAATGGCCACCCAGAAGGACGTCAAGAACCGCATCGCCTCGATCAAGAACATCAACAAGATCACGCGGGCGATGGAGATGGTCGCGGCGGCGCGGCTGCGCCGCGCCGAGCAGCGGATCGAGCCCCAGCGCCCCTCCGCCCAGGGCATCCGCAAGCTGACGCGGCAGGCGGCCGAACACGCGGGCGGCGTGCCGCGGGTCCCGGTGATGGAAGAGCGCGAGGAGGTCAAGCGGGTCGGCGTCGTGCTCGTCACCGGCGATCGCGGGCTCGCCGGCGCCTTCAACACCAACATCATCCGCGACGGGATGCGGCTTGGCAAAGAGCTGCGCGAGGAAGGGGTCGAGGCCTCCTACTCGGCCGTTGGGCGCAAGGGCGTCTCGGCGCTTACCTTCCGTAAGCAGGAGCTCGCCGGCTCCTACATCGGCTTCACCGATCGGCCCGCCTTCGCCAACGCCCGCGAGATCGGCGAGGAGCTGACCGCGCGCTACGTCGATGGCGACGTCGACAAGGTCGAGCTGGTCTACAACCGCTACGTCTCCCCGCTCACGCAGCACGTCTGGCGGCAGACGCTGCTGCCGATGCAGCAGGCGGAGGTGATCGGGGAAGGCGTCGCCGAGGAGGAAGAGGACGCCGAGGAGACCGAGATCGAGAAAGCGCACGGCAGATCGTCCTGGGAGTACGAGCCCGAGGCCGAGGATCTCCTCGCCCAGCTGATCCCCGAGTACGTCAACATCTCGGTCTACCGGGCGCTGCTCGAGTCCGCCGCCTCCGAGCTGGGAGCGCGGATGACCGCGATGCGCAATGCCGCGGAGAACGCCGAGACGATGATGGGCGACCTGACCCTGGAGATGAACCGGGCCAGGCAGGCGGAGATCACGCAGGAGATCCTCGAGGTCGTCGCCGGCGCCGAGGCGCTGGGATAGAAAGCTTTCGAAAGAGCGAGAAAAGGAACCAATGGCTGAGAACAACGGAACGAATGTCGGACGCGTCGAGGAGGTGACCGGCGTCGTCGTCGACGCGGTCTTTCCAGAGCAGCTGCCGGAGATCTACTCCGCGGTGAAGATCGAGATGGCCGGCGACGAGGACGGCGAGACGAGCGAGTTGATCTGCGAGGTGCAGCAGCACCTCGGCGACGACCGCGTCCGCACCGTCGCGATGGACGCTACCGACGGCCTGCGCCGCGGCGACAAGGTGGTCGACACCGGCGGTCCGATCTCGGTCCCGGTCGGCGACGCGACCCTTGGCCGCATCTTCAACCTGCTCGGCGAGCCGATCGACCTCGGCGAGCCGGTGCAGGCCGAGGAGCGCTGGCCGATCCACCGCCCGGCCCCGGAGGCGGCGGAACTCGCCCCGACCCAGGAGATCCTCGAGACGGGGATCAAGGTCATCGACCTGCTCGCGCCTTACGCCAAGGGCGGCAAGGTCGGGCTGTTCGGCGGCGCCGGCGTCGGCAAGACCGTCCTCATCCAGGAGCTCATCCGCTCGATCGCCGAGGAGCACGAAGGCCTGTCCGCCTTCTGCGGCGTCGGCGAGCGCTCGCGAGAGGGGAACGACCTCTGGCTCGAGATGAAAGAGTCGGGCGTGATCGACAAAACGATGCTCGTCTTCGGCCAGATGAACGAGCCTCCGGGCGCCCGTCTGCGCGTCGCGCTCTCCGGGCTGACGATGGCCGAATACTTCCGCGAGCAGGGTGGCCAGGACGTGCTGCTCTTCATCGACAACATCTTCCGCTTCGTCCAGGCGGGCTCCGAGGTCTCGGCGCTGCTCGGCCGGATGCCCTCCGCGGTCGGCTACCAGCCGACCCTGGAGACCGAGATGGGCGGCCTGCAGGAGCGGATCACCTCGACTGAGCGCGGCTCGGTTACCTCGGTGCAAGCGATCTACGTGCCCGCCGACGACCTCACCGACCCGGCGCCGGCCTCGGTGTTCGCCCACCTCAACGCGACCACGGTGCTCTCGCGGGCGATCTCCGAGAAGGGGATCTACCCGGCGGTCGACCCGCTCGACTCGACCTCGACGATCCTCAAGCCCGAGGTCGTCGGCGAGGACCACTACAGGACGGCAACCGAGGTCCAGGAGGTGCTGCAGCGCTACAAGGAGCTCCAGGACATCATCGCCATCCTCGGCATCGACGAGCTCTCCGACGAGGACAAGCAGACGGTCTCGCGCGCCCGCAAGATCGAGCGCTTCCTCTCGCAGCCGTTCTTCGTCGCCGAGCAGTTCACCGGCCGCAGCGGCGAGTTCGTGCCGGTGGCCGAGACGGTGCGCGGCTTCCGCGAGATCCTCGACGGCCAGCACGATGACCTGCCGGAGGGCGCCTTCTACATGAAGGGCGGCATCGACCAGGTCACGGCCGACGCCGGGGCGGCCGCGGCCGCCTAGGGGGACACGTGGCGGACGGTCCCACCTTCGAGGTCGAAGTCCTCACCCCCGAGGGCGAGGTCTTCGAGGGCGAGGTGCGCCAGGTCTCGACCCGCACCGCGGTCGGGGAAATCGGCATCCTCGCCAACCACGCGCCGCTGCTGGCGGCGCTGCGGCCGACCGAGCTGCGCCTGCAGGTCTCCGACTCCGAGACCCGGCGCTACGCCCAGGCGCACGGCTGGCTGCAGGTCTTCGGCAACCGCGCGCGGCTCCTGGTCGAGGAGGCGATCGACCCAGAGCAGCTCGACGCGGCGACGCTGAAAGAGCAGCTGGCCGACGCCGAGCAACGCTTGGCGGAGGCCGAGGAGGGCAGCGCCGCCCGTGGGCGCGCCGAGAAAGACCGGATTCGGGCCGAGGCGTTTCTGGCTATCGCGCAGGGGTGAGGGGGTGCCCCTCCGTCGGCCGCCGTTTGGCACATTGGCCACAGTGGGGTGGGGTCGATCGACCAAACCCCTGGCAGCGGCTGCCGGATGGAGCGGCGTATGAGCGATGAGTTGGTAGCGCTCGCGTCGCGCCTGATCTCGTACGACACGTCGGGGCCGGAAGGGATCAAGGCGGCGGCCGGCTTCGTCAAAGGCTGGCTGGAAGCGCGGGGGATCGAGGCTGAGGCCGACGAGGTGCGGGGGCTGCCCGTCCTGAAGGCGGAGGTGGGGCCGGCGGAGGGGCCGACCGTCGTCCTGCACGGGCACCTCGACGTCGTTCCCGGCTGGCCCGGCCAGTTCGATCCGAGGGTCGACGGCGACTGCCTCTACGGCCGCGGCGCCTACGACATGAAGGGCGGCCTCGCGGCGATGCTGCTCGTCACCGCCGAGATGCGGGAGCAGGACGACGTGCGGGTGCGGCTCGGCGTGGTCGGCGACGAGGAGTCCGAGGAGGAAAAGGAGCGGGGCAGCGACCACCTGGTCGACACCGGCTTCATCGGCGACTTCGCGATCACCGGCGAGCCGACAGATCTGCACATCGGCATCGAGGCCAAGGGCGTCTTGGCGGTGCGGCTGGAGGTGAGCGGCGAAGCGGCGCACGGCGCGACGCCCTGGTTGGGCGACAACGCCGTGTTGAAGGCACACGACGTTTTCCGCAGTATCGAGTCGCTACCGTTCGCCAGGCAGAGCTCTGAGCTGTTCGACCGCCCCTCGATCAACCTCGGCCGGATCCTGGGCGGCGACGCGCTCAACAAGGTGCCCGACCGATGCGCGATCGACGTCGACATCCGCTACCTGCCCGACCAGGACCCCGCCGCCGTGCTCGAGGAAGTGCGGACGCTGCCCGACGCCGAGGCGACGACGCTCTTCACGCGCCCGCCGGCCGTGGTCGACCGCGACTCGCCGTTCGTGCTGGCGCTGCGCGAGGCGGCCTGCGCCCATCACGACGGGGAGCCGATGAGCGTCGGCCGAGACGGCGCCTCCGACGCTGTCTCGTTCCTGCGGGCCGGCGTGCCGGCGGTCGAGTTCGGGCCGGTTGGGGAGGGGCACCACGGGCCGGCCGAGTGGGTCTCGGTCTCCTCGCTGGAGACGTACCGGCAGACGCTGGCCTCTTTCCTGCGCTCGCTGCCCGACCGCCTCGCCGCCTGAGGCCGGCCGGTTGATCGAGGATCCCTTCAAGAAGCCGCCGCCCGAGGGCGACGGCACGCCGGCGCCGAAGCCGAAGCGCTACTGGTGGCGCTTCCTGCTCGCCTCCCTCGTGATCATGGCCGCCACCGCCGGGGCGACCGCCGCCAGCAGCCTGCGCTTCATCGGCAGCATCGCCGACGACCTCTCGCACAATGACGTGCTGAAGAACAAAGTCGACCAGGTTCTCGCCAGCACCGAAGGCGGCGAGCCGCAGAACATCCTCATCCTCGGCTCCGACAAGCGAGCCAGCGAACCCGAAGACCCGGGCCGCTCCGACACGACGATGCTGCTGCGCCTCGACCCCGACAACGACGCGATCGCGCTGATGTCGATTCCCCGCGACCTCAAGGTGGAAATCCCCGGCGTCGGCACCGACAAGTTCTCCTCGGCCTACGCCTACGGTGGCCCCAAGCTAACCCTGCAGGTAGTCAAGGAGCTGACCGGGCTGCCGATCAACCACATCGTCAACGTGGACTACCTCGGCTTCGTGCGCGCCGTCTACGCGATCGGCTGCGTCTACGTCGACGTCGATCGCCGCTACTACCACTCGAACGTCGGGGTGCCGCCCTCCGAACAGTACGCCGAAATCAACGTGCAGCCCGGCTACCAGCTGATGTGCGGCAAAAGAGCGTTGCAATACGTGCGCTACCGCCACACCGACACCGACCTGGTCCGGGCCGCCCGCCAACAGGACTTCCTCAGCGCGGCGCGGCAGCGGGTGCCGGCGACCAAGCTCGCCGAAGCGGTCCTCGGCAAAAACGAACTGATCGACGTCTTCACCCGCTACACCACCTCAGACATCAGCGACACGAAGGCAATGCTCGAAGTGCTCGAGCTGTTCATCCAGTCGCGCAACGCGACGATCAACGAGGTGAACTTCCCGGCGGAACTCGGGCCGAGCTACGTCTACGCGTCGCAGAGCATGATCGACGGCGCCGTCGACCAGTTCCTCGGCATCGAAGCGAGCGGCGGCGGTCGCGGTGAAATCGAAAAGCGGGAGAGCGAAAGGCGCAAGCGGGCGAAGGCCAAGGAGGGCAAGCGCAAGCAGAAGTCAAAGCCGAAACCCAAACCCAAACCCAAGCTGAAGCCCAAGCCGCCTGGCGACGACGAACTCGTGCCGGCCGCCGAAGCGGGGGAGGAGGAGGCGAAGATCGTGGCCCGCAAGGTCAGCCACGGCTTCCCGGTCTTCTACCCGACCCGGCTGCCGCTTGGCGCCGCCTACGAGGAAACGAATCCCGAACTGCGCATCGTCGATCCGCGCGTCTACCATTTCAAGGACACCGACGGCAATCGCCATGGCGCCTATCGCATGGTGCTGACGGTCGAACGGTCCGACGGCATCCATTACTTCGGCGTGCAGGGGATTCAGGGGTGGAGCGATCCCCCTATCCTCAGCGGCCCCAGCATCACCCAGACGATCCGCGGCCGCGACTACGAGGTCTTCCTCGACGGCGACCGGATCCGGTTGATCGCCTGGCACCGAGGGGACAACACCTACTGGATCGCGAACAGCCTGCTGCGGGTGCTGACCAACGACCAGATGGTGGGGATGGCACGCTCGGCAAAGGTGAAGATTCCAAACAAGAAGAAGAGACCTAGGAGGGGGAAGCGGTGAGCGCACAGAGAGAGCCGATCGGCGTAATCGGGGTCGGGTGGGTCGGACTGGTGACCGCCGCCTGCTTCGCCGAGCTGGGCCACCCGGTCGTGGCGCGGGACATCCTCGCCGAGAAGGTCGAGGCGCTGTCGCGGGGCGAGACGACGATCCACGAGCCGGGGCTCGAAGAGCTGGTGCGCCGCAATGCCGAGCGGCTGACCTTCACGACCGACACGGACCAGCTCCTGAAGGCCGCACGGATCCTCTTCGTTTGCGTCGACACGCCGCCGACCCGCTCCGGCGACGCCGACCTCTCGCGGGTGCGCTCGGTGGTCGCCGAGCTGCGCGACGACAGCGAGCACGTCCTGGTGATGAAGAGCACCGTGCCGGCGGGGACTGGCGCGGCGATCCGCCGCGACGTGCCGCGGCTCTCCTATGTCTCCTGCCCCGAGTTCCTCAAGGAGGGCTCCGCGGTCGAGGACTTCATGCACCCCGACCGGGTCGTGATCGGCGCCGACCCGGGCGACGAGGAGGCCGGCGACGCCGTCGCCGCGATCTACGAGCCGCTCGGGGGCGAGATCGTCCGCACCGACGTCGCCTCGGCCGAGATGATCAAGCTCGCCTCCAACGCCTTCCTCGCGACGAAGATCTCGTTCGTCAACGAGATCGCCAACGTCTGCGAGGAGGTCGGCGCCGACGTCGGCGAGGTGGCGCGCGGCATGGGGCTAGACCAGCGCATCGGCTCCTCGTTCCTGCGGGCCGGGATCGGCTACGGCGGGTCCTGTTTCCCGAAGGACCTGAAAGCGCTCAAGATGCTCGCCGGCAACACGGGCTACCACTTCCAGTTGCTGAACGCGGTGATCGAGGTGAACGAGCTGCAGAAGCGGCGCGTCGTCGGCAAGCTGCTCGGTCATCTCGGCGGCTCGCTGGTCGGCCGCAAGGTCGCGCTGCTCGGCCTGGCCTTCAAGCCCCACACCGACGACATGCGCGAGGCGTCGAGCCTGGTTCTGGCGGCGCGCCTGCAGGGCGAGGGGGCCGAGGTGGTCGCCTACGACCCCGTCGCCGCGGACGTGGCGCGGGACCTGCTGGACGGCGTCGAGCTGTACGGCTCGGCGCTGGAGGCGCTCGACGGCGCCGACGCGGCTGTGCTCGTCACCGAGTGGCCCGAGTTCCGGGAGCTCGACTGGCGGGAGGCCGCTTCGCGGATGGCACGGCCGCTCGTCGTCGACGGCCGCAACTTCCTCGACCCACGCGCCATGGCGGAGGCAGGCTTCGAATACGAGGGGATCGGCAGGTCCGTCCAGAGCGCCCCCTCGCCGGCGACCGCCGACTGACCGCGTGCAGGCAATCGTCCTAGTCGGGGGCAAGGGAACGCGCCTGCGGCCCCTGACCGAGACGGTGCCGAAGCCGGCGCTCACCCTGGTCGATCGCCCCTTTCTCGCCTACATGGTCGAGTGGCTGGCGGCGCACGGGGTCGAGGAGGTGATCCTCGCCTGCGGCTTCCTGCCCGACGTTTTGCGCGAGGCGCTCGCGGGCGAGGAGGGACGGGCCGGCGTGCGCATCCGCTACGTCGCCGAGCCGGAGCCGCTCGGCACCGCGGGCGCGATCCGCTTCGCCGCCGACCAGGCGGGCGACATCGGCGAGACGTTCTTCGCGCTCAACGGCGACGTCCTCACCGATCTCGACCTGACGGCGCTGCTGGCGGCGCACCGCGAGCGAGGCGCCCGGGCGACGATCGGCCTGCACCCGGTCGAGGACTCCTCGGCCTACGGTGTCGTTCGCAGCGCCGCCGACGGCGAGGTGCTCGAGTTCGCCGAGAAGACCGGCGAGGCGGCGCCCGGCGAGGTCAACGCCGGCATGTACGCGCTGGACCGGTCCGTCCTCGATCTGATCCCACCGGGGCGGGCGGTCTCGATCGAGCGGGAGATCTTCCCCGGGCTCGCGCGCGACGGCCTGTATGGCCTGCGCCTCGAGGGCTACTGGATGGACATCGGCACGCCCGAGCGCTACCTGCAGGCGAGCTGGGACATCCTCGAGCGCCGGGTCGAGACGCGGGTCGAGCCGACCGGCCCCGGCCAGCTCGTCTCGGCCGACGCGGAGGTCGCGGACGACGCGACCGTCGGGCCGCGAGCCGTTGTCGGCCCCGGGTGCCGGATCGGCCCGGGGGCGCGTCTCGACGAATCCGTCCTGCTGGAGCGCGCCGTGGTGGGCGGGGGCGCCAGGGTCGAGCGCTCGATCCTCTCACCGGGCGCGGTCGTGGCCGCTGACGCCGAGGTCAGCGACGCCGTGGCCGGCCCCGATGAAAGAGTCCCGGCCTGATGTTGGAAGACGTCCTCGCCATCCCCGACCATTTGCGCGACGCGCTCTGGCGCACCGAGACGGCGCGGCTGCAGCCCTGCGACTCCGCCGGCCTGCTGGTCTGCGCGGTGGGCGGCTCGGCGATTGGGGGTGACCTGGCGATCGCCGCGCTCGGCGATCGTCTCAGCGCGCCGCTGCTGACCGTGCGCGGCTACGAGCTGCCGAGCTGGGCGACCGCCGACTGGACCGCGCTCTGCGTCAGCTACTCCGGCGAGACGGCGGAGACGCTGGCCTGCTTCGAGGCTGCCGGAGAGCTGGGCATGCGGCGGATCGCGGTGACGACCGGCGGCGCCCTGGTCGAGCGCGGGCGGGGGGAGGGGGTGCCGGTGGTCGGGTTGCCGGGAATCCTGCAGGCCCCCCGAAGCTCGGTCGCCTACGTCCTCGCCGTGACGGCCGAGGTGGCGGCGCTCTGCGGCGCCGCGCCCCGCATCCACGACGAGATCGAGTCCGCGGCGGCCGGCCTCGAGTCCCGCCTCGACGATCTCCGCTCGCGAGCGACCGCGATCGCCTCGCGGCTGGCTGGGACGATCCCCACCGTGATGGGCGCCGGCCTGACCGTGCCCGCGGCGCGCCGCTGGAAGGCCCAGGCCAACGAGAACGCGAAGCTGCCCGCCTTCTTCTCCGAGCTTCCCGAGGCCGACCACAACGAGCTGTGCGGCTGGGGCGGCGCTCCGGAGGGGACGCGGCTGTCGGTCGTGCTGCTCGAGGACGGCGCCCAGGGCGCCCGCGAGCGACGCCGGTTCGAGCTGACGGCGGAGGCCATCGAAGCCGACGGCGTCCCGACGGAGCGAATCGCGACCGACGGCGAGAGCCGCACCGAGCGGCTGCTGTGGGGGGTCATGCTCGGGGACCTGGTCTCGCTGGCCTTGGCCGAGGAGCGGGGAGTGGACCCGCTGCCGATCGAGGCGATCGTGGACCTGAAGGACGCGCTCGGGCGCTCCTGACGAGGCCGCGCTAGGCGGCCCGGCCGCCCGGCGACTCGAAGGTCATCACGGCGACCGTCGCCTCGATTCCCTGCTCGGAGCCGGCCGAGAGGCGCTCGGCGCTGTGCTCGTGAGCGGCCGAGATGCGGTCGAGCGCCTCGCCGATCGCCGCGGAGATCTCCTGCCAGCCCTGCCTGTCGACGACGATCGAGGCGCAGCTGAGCTGCTCCTTGCGTTCGCCGAGCAAGTTCTCGCCAAGGTGGCGCTTGCCCCGGTCGAGCACCGCTTGGACGATCGAGGCGGGCGGATGCCCCGGCCCGGAGTGAGTGGCCGGCGACGGGGTCAGCCGGCGGGTGGGGGTGGCCGTCGGGGCCAGCTCGTAGGGACGCTCGACGGCCGGGCCGACCGGGGCGTCCTCGCTCAGCCGCACGCAGCCGGTCGCCCGCAGCACCCGCAGGTGGTAGGCGACGACCCCGGGCGACTCGCCGATCCGCGCCCCCAGTTCCTTGGGCGTCGATGGGCCCGCGCTGATCTCGTCGAGGATCCGGATGCGTGTCGGGTTGGCGAGCGCCCTGACTACCTGCATGTTCAAGTGAGTTCCCTTTCTTGCCCTGAATACGGAAGGTTTCGAGTTACTCCGCCATTCTTGCGCACTCAGAGGGCCCTTCAAGAAAAGTTCCTTAGCAATCTGCGGGAAATTCTTTGAGATTTCAGCTATCCGCTAAGCGACGGCGATTGTTAAAAGAGCTTTACTAAAAATTCACTAAGTAGCATCACGACCAGTGGCCGATCGGCGCTCCGCACCAAGAATGGTCGATGAACGTCTGGTGGTCGCGCTGTCGCACGAGACGCGCGCGCACGCGCTGTCCATGTGCTCGGTGCGGCCAACCAGCACGAAAGAAATCGCTGAGTCGCTGGACATCACGGTCAGCGCCGCTTGGTACCACGTAGACAAGCTTCAAGCGCTGGGCTGCATCAAGGAGGACTTTTCGATCCAGAGGCGGGGAGCAAAAGAGCGCTTCTACGTAGCGGCAGCGCCCTACTACTTCGACTCCGCGGCATGGGAGCAAGTGCCTGAAGACCGCCGGCCGGGGGTCATCATGGGAATCCTGCGCCTCATCGCCCAAGATGTGGACAAGTCGGTCAGGGCGAAGACGATCGAGGCGGGGGACTCTCATCTGAGCCGAGTCCGCATAGATCTCGATCAACGGGGCCGGGAGGAAGCGTATGCGGTTCTCGGTCAGGCCCTTGAGGGGCTCTTGAAGGTCCGCCAGAACTGTGCCGCCCGCAACCACAGGGGCGACATGCAGATGCTGCCCGCGTCCGTTGTGCTCATGCAACTGGAATTGGAGTCTCGCGACTAGGTCAGTGCTTGGAGGGGCTCGGCTCCCCAACGAGCCGAGCCCCTCTGGCTTAGTTCCCCTTCCTGATGGCCGCGACGGGGAACGAGTGCCCGTCGAGCGCGGTAATCGTCAGCACGTGCTTCACCTCCTTTGGGGGTTCGGTCAAACGCACGCGCTAACAATTGCTTAATGCTTACTTAACGATCAAATCCCCTGACCAAACCCAGCCGCTTAGCTAAAGCTCGATTAAGATCGTCTGGTTCCCAAAGGCGTTCCCCAGGAGGATCAGCGTGCCCGCAAAGGAGAAGGTCAAGCCCCGGCTGGTTGACGAGAGGCTGGTAGCCGCGCTCTCGCACGAGACGCGGGCACACGCGCTGACGGTCTTCACCGAACGGCCCGCCAGTACCAAGGAAATCGCCGCCGAACTGAAGAAGAGCGTGAGCTCCGTCTGGTACCACGTCGACAAGCTTCTTGAGCTGGGATGTATCGAGCTCGTTCGCAGCGAGAAGCGGCGCGGCGCGATGGAGCACTTCTACCGAGCGACTGTCCGTCACTTCCTCGACACGAAGACCTGGGAGAGCCTGCCAGGCCGCAATCGGCTGACGATCACCATGAGCATCCTCCGTTCGATTGCCGGTGATGTCGACGACGCGGTAGGAGCGAACACCGTCGGCAGCAGGGACAACCACCTCAGTCGGACCTTGCTGATGCTGGATGCCGAGGGCTGGAAGGAATCGAACGCCCTCTTGGACCAGACCTTGGAGGCGCTGCTCCTCATTCGCGAGAAGAGTGCTGCGCGTATCGCCGACTCCGACGAGCGGCCGATCCGGGCGACCGTCTCGATGATGGAGTTCGAGCTGCCCTCGCGCGCCGGCTCCTGATCGCTTGCGTATCCTTGCCAGGTTCCAGCACCCTTTGACGACCTGAAAGGACCCAATGGCAACCGCCGCCTCCAACTACGACATCGCTGACATCGCCCTTGCCGAGGCCGGGCAGAAAAGGATCGAGTGGGCCGATCGGCAGATGCCGGTGCTGGGGCAGATCCGCGAGCGCTTCGAGGCGGAGAAGCCGCTGGAGGGCATCCGGATGGCGTGCTGCCTGCACGTCACGACCGAGACGGCCAACCTCGTCCGCACCCTGATGGCCGGGGGCGCCGACGTGGCGCTCTGCGCCTCCAACCCGCTCTCGACGCAGGACGAGACGGCGGCGGCCCTGGTCGACCGCTACGGCGCCGAGGTCCACGCGATCAACGGCGAGGACAACGAGACCTACTACCGCCACATCGAGACCGCCGTCGACAAGCGGCCGCACGTCACGATGGACGACGGCGCCGACGTGATCAGCGTCCTGCACGGGCAGCGGCCCGAGCAGCTCTCCGAGGTCTACGGCGGCACCGAGGAGACGACGACCGGCGTCATCCGGCTGGAAGCGCTCGAGGCCGAGGGCAAGCTCGGCTTCCCGATCGTCGCCGTCAACGACGCCGACACCAAGCACTTCTTCGACAACCGCTACGGCACGGGCCAGTCGACCCTGGACGGCGTCATTCGGGCCACCAACATGCTGATCGCCGGCCTGCGCGTCGTCGTGGTCGGCTACGGCTGGTGCGGCAAGGGCGTCGCGATGCGGGCCAAGGGCCATGGCGCCCACGTGATCGTCTGCGAGGTCGATCCGCTGCGGGCGCTGGAGGCGGTCATGGACGGCTTCGACGTGATGCCCGGGGTGGAGGCCGCCAAGCAGGGCGACATCTTCATCTCGGTGACCGGCAACCGCGACGCTATCGCCGGCGAGATGTTCGACGTGATGAAGAGCGGCGCGGTTGTCTGCAACTCGGGCCATTTCGACGTCGAGATCAACAAGGGCGACCTCGACGCGCTCACCGAGTCGACCTACGAAGCACGCCCCCTGGTGGAGGGCCACCGGCTCAAGGACGGCCGCGAGATCTTCCTCCTCGCCGACGGCCGCCTCGTCAATCTGGCGACCGCGGAGGGCCACCCGGCGGCGGTGATGGACATGAGCTTCGCCAACCAGGCGCTCGCCGCCGAGTACATGGTCAAGAACCACGAGAGCCTGGAGACGAAGGTCTATCCCGTCCCGCGCGACATCGACCAGGAGATCGCGCGGCTGAAGCTGGCTTCGAAGGGCATCCGGATCGACGAGCTGACCGACGCCCAGACGAAGTACCTGGCTTCGTGGGATCAGGGAACCTAGGAGACCAAGCCGCCCCCGGACGCGGGAGTGGGGGGCCATCCAAATCTGATTCTGTGGCCCCCCACGGGAGCAGAGGAGGCGGCGCTATATGAAAGCGATGATCCTGGCGGCCGGGCTCGGCACCCGGCTGCGACCGATCACGTATGGGATGCCGAAGCCGATGGCGCCGGTCGTCAACCGACCGGTGATGGAGCACATCGCCCGCCTGCTGGCTCGGCACGGCTTCCGCGAGGCGATCGCCAACCTGCACTGGTTCCCGGAGCTGATCGAGGGCCACTGCGGCGACGGCTCCCGCTTCGGCATCGACCTCTCCTACAGCCGCGAGGAGAAGCTGCTCGGCACCTCCGGGGGCGTTCGCAACGCGGCCGGCTTCCTCGGCGACTCCTTCCTCGTCATCTCCGGCGACGCGCTTACCGACATCGACCTGAGCGCGATGCGCGAGTTCCACGAGTCCCACGACGGGATCGCGACGCTGGCAACCAAGCGGGTCGCGGACACCAGCCAGTTCGGCGTCGCGATAACCGGCTCGGACGGCCGCATCCAGGGCTTCCAGGAGAAGCCCGACCCTTCCGAAGCCCTCTCCGACCTCGCCAATTGCGGCATCTACATGTTCCGCTCCGAGGTCTTCGATTTCTTCCCCGAGCCGGGCGCCAGCAAGGCCGCCGGGCCAGACGACCCGCCGGGCTTCGCCGACTGGGCGATGGACGTCTTCCCGGCGCTGCTCGAGGCCGACGTGCCCTTCTATTCGCACGAGATCGACGCTTATTGGAACGACATCGGCAACCTCGCCGAGCTGCGTCAGGGCAACCTCGACGCGCTGACCGGAGCCGTCGCGGTCGAGCCGGGGGCGCCACAGGCTTCCGACGGCGTCTGGGCAGAGGCCCCGCTCGACGGCGTGGACGTGAGCGCGCCCGTCCTCGTTGGCTCAGGGGTGGAGATCGGCCGCGACGTGCGGATCGACGGGCCGGCCGTCGTCAGCGACGGATGCCGGATCGGCGACGGCGCTCACATCGTCGACTCGATCCTGCTGGAGGGAGCGGAGCTGCCGGCCGGCGGCGTCCTGATCGGCGCGATCGCCGCCCGCGTCACGAAGAATTGACGAAGAGCTGACGAAGCTCTGACGTTGCGCGCACCACGCGCGCGCTCGGTCCGCCGACGATGGCGGCATGGATGTCGCCCAGGCCTTCGTCGAGTGCATCGTCCCTTCGCGCTGCGCCGCCTGCGGCCGGGCCTGCCGGCCGGACTCGATCGTCTGCACGCGCTGCTCGCGCGCGCTTGCCGCCGCCCAGCCCTTGAGCGGGGGTGGCCCGCCGGGCCTCGACCGCGCCTGGTCCTCGGCCCCCCACGAAGGCGTCGCGCGCGAGCTCGTCGCGGCGCTCAAGTTCCGCCGCTTGCTGCCGGTCGCGGATTTGATCGCCGACCGCGTGCTCTGGCTGGCGCCGGCGGCGCTGCTCAGCGGCGCCCTCGTCCCGGTCCCCACCGCTCCGACCC
>DASQDJ010000037.1:0-2695 GCA_035634215.1 Solirubrobacterales bacterium
GACCGGCCTGCCAGTCGTCGGCGGGGACCAGGGTGACGGCGGCTGGCCGTAGCGCCTCGTCGGTCGAGGGGTAGACGGCCAAGGCGACGCCGGCCGCGTTGGAGGCCGGGTCGGCGCCGCCGACCCGGGTCGTATTGCTCGTCGCGAAGGCCGGGAAGCCGAGCTCTGCCGCGTTCGCGGGCGCCTCGTCGGTCTGCGGCTCGCCGCCCTGCAGCGGCGCCGGGGCGGGGCCGGCCGGGCTGCCGTCCTCCGACGAGCCGCCGCCGAGGATCGCGGCGACGATGAAGACGACGGCGAGTACGAACAGCGCGGCTATCGCCTTGAGGGCGGCTGGGACGGGCTGACGCCGCCGCCGGGCGCGCCGCGCGACGGATCGCGGCGACGTCCCCTCCGGCGAGGTCTTGCGCCGAGCCCCTGCGCTCTCCGCGGGGACGTCGCCGGGGTTGGCTTTCGGCAGATCGGCGTTGATCGGGCGCGCCATCGGGGCCAACGCTATCCGGCGGCGAGACTCCGCCGTGTGGCGCGTTTGTACGGCTATGGCGAACAAACGCGCCAAGCACTGCGTGAAGGCGCTTGCCGCCAGCCGCTGACCGACCAAGGACTGGCTGGTCGGTCAGCTAAGCTGTTGATTGACTGGTCAATCAACGCCAGACGGACCCGGTCCGCCCGGCGCACGGCGCGACGAGGGGGCTGGAATGAACTTCGCACTGAACGACGAGCAGCAGGAGTACAAAGAGCGCTGCCGGGCCTTCGCCCGCGACGTGATCCGCCCTGCCGCGCGCAAGCACGACGAAGAGGAGAGCACCCCCTGGGAGGTGATCAAGGAGGCTCGCCGGCAGGGGTTCGGGACGCTCGAGGCGATCCAGCGCTCGGCGTCCGACGGGGAGGGCCAGATGCAGGTGATCTCCGCCGAGGAGTTCCACTGGGGCTGCGCGGGCATCGCGCTCGCGATCTCCGGCTCGGGCCTGGCCGCGGCCGGGATCGCCTCCTCCGGCACGCCCGAGCAGATCGCCCGCTGGGTGCCGGAGTGCTTCGGCGGCGCCGACGAGGTCAAGCTCGGCGCCTACGCGGTCACCGAGCCGCAAGCCGGCTCCGACGTCAAGAGCCTGAAGACCACCGCCAAGCGCGACGGCGACGAGTGGGTCCTCGACGGGACGAAGGTCTTCATCACCAACGGCGGCATCGCCGACGTCCACGTCGTCGTCGCGACCGTCGACCCCAGCCTCGGCACGCGCGGCCAGGCGTCGTTCGTCGTCCCCAAGGACACGCCCGGCCTCAGCCAGGGGAAAAAGGAGTCGAAGCTCGGCATCCGCGCCTCCCACACCGCTGAGATCGTGCTCGACGACTGCCGCGTCCCCGGCGATTGCCTGCTCGGCGGCGACGAGAAGCTCGAGAAGAAGCTGCAGCGCGGACGCGAAGGCAAGAAATCGCGTGGCGCGGACGCGCTGGCCACCTTCGAGGTGACCCGGCCGCTGGTCGGCGCCTCGGCGATCGGCATCGCCCAGGCCGCCTACGAGTGGACGCTCGAATACCTGGATGGCGGCACCGAGGAAGGGACGCCGCTCCTGCAGACGCAGCGCATCCAGCAGACGCTCGCCGACGTCGCGACCGAGATCGAAGCGGCGCGCCTGCTCGTCCAGCGGGCCGCCTGGATGGGCCGCAACGGCATCCCGATGCGCGGTGGCCAAGGATCGATGTCGAAGCTCAAGGCCGGCGACGTGACGATGTGGGCGACGACGACGCTGATGGACCTCGTCGGCCCCTACGCCTCGAGCACCGACTGCCCGCTCGAGAAGTTCTTCCGCGACGCCAAGATCTACCAGCTGTTCGAGGGCACGGCCGAGATCCAGCGCATGGTCATCTCGCGCATGCAGGCTCGCGAATACGCCGAGCGCCTGGACTACGCGGCGGACGTGGCGGCGGAGGCTATGGCGAAGAGCGGCCAGCCGCCCGCCGAGCCGGTCGCGGCCTGACGCAAGCGGAATTGCAGGGATTTCGCAACGTCGCCTGGCCGGATATCCAGTTAGCTAGCCTCAGCGGTCATGTTCAAGACTCGCCTTGGCACGGTGGCCTTGGTCGCCACCGTGGCGGCGCTTGTCGTGCTGCTTGGTGGCGGCGGCACCGCGCCGGCTGAGGACCTCAGCGAAAAGCTCAGCGAGAAGGAAGCGAAGCTCTCGGAGGTGCGGGACCGCAAGGGCGTCCTGACGACGACGATCTCGCGCTACCGGGACGAAATCGAAGAGCTGACCCGGGAGGTCGCGGTGCTGCGCGCCCGCGAGGAAGAGGTGCGGGTCCGGCTCCAGGCCAAGGAAGCGGAGCTCGCGACGGCAGTCGCCGAGCTGGAGCAGGCAAAGCGCCACCTGGAGGTGGTGAAAGCGCGCCTGAAACGGGCTCTCGTGTCGCTGCGCGAGCACCTCGTGGCGATCTACCAGGCCGGCACCCCGGACGTGCTGAGCGTCGTGGTCAGCTCCGAGGGCTTCGACGAGCTCGTCGATCGCAGCGAGTACCTGAGCCGGATCAACGGGCTCGACGAAGCCGTGGTCCTGCGGGTGCGCGACCTGCGCGACCAGGTGAAGCGCACCGTCGCTCGCCTGCGCACGACGAAGAACCGAATCGAAGCGGCGCGCGACGCGATCGCCGCCGAAGAGCAGGCGCTGGCGAGCGCCCGCGCCGCCGTGCAGAGCCGTCAGGCCGA
>DASQDJ010000038.1:0-3883 GCA_035634215.1 Solirubrobacterales bacterium
GGGTCGGCACCTTTTTGATGTCGCGGCGGCCGACCTCGGCGAAGCTCTCGGCGCGGTCGAGGATCGCCTCGATCTCCGCGCGGGAGAGGTCTTCAATCGCGAGCAGGTGCCTCATGCCAGCGCCTCGACCGTCTGCGGCTCGGTGATCGTCACCTCGTCGACCTCGTCGACCTCCTCCAACCGCACGTTGACCCGCTCGCCGCGCGCGGTCGGCAGGTTCTTGCCGACGTAGTCGGGGCGGATCGGCAGCTCGCGGTGACCGCGGTCGCAGAGGACGGCGAGCTGGACCCGTCGGGGCCGGCCGTAGTCGAACAGGGCGTCGACCGCGGCGCGCACGGTGCGGCCGGTGAAGAGGACGTCGTCGACGAGGACGACGGTGCGCTCGGCGATGTCGAAGTCGACGTGGGAGGCGTGGACGACCGGCTGCGAGGTCGGGGCCTTGGCGCCGACGTCGTCGCGGTAGAAGGAGATGTCGAGGTCGCCGATCGGAACCTCGCTTTCGGTCATCTCGCCGAGGAGCGCGTGGAGGCGGCGGGCCAGCACAGCGCCCCGGGTGTGGATGCCGACGATCGCGAGGCCGTCGGGAAGCGGGTTCTTCTCGGCGATCTCATGGGCGATCCGCCGCAGCGTTCGCCTCAGGTCGTCGCGCTCGAGCACGACCTTCTCACTCACTCGGGTTGCTCCTTCCTGGCCTCACGGGACCTGGTTAAAGGACGGCTGTCAGCCTAGCACCGGGCCGGGATGGAGCCGTAACGAATCGGGGCCGCCCGAAGGCGGCCCCGATCAGGTGCTTGGGAGCGAGCGCGGGACCCGCGACCGGGCGGGACGTGTGCCCCGGCCTCCCTTGCTCGCCGGTGCCCGGGTTGGATTCCGCCGGGCGAGACACGGCGCCTAGCGGCCCTGCACCTCCAGCGTCCCGTCAAGCATGTGAATCAAGTTAGGACCACCTCCTTTCTCTGGTCCAGCGATTGAAGCAAACCGCTCAGCCGGGCTTCTCGACCTCGCGCTCGCGCGCTCCGTTGGAGACGAGCTTCGGCTCGCCGCGCTCGGGGAAGGGCAGCTCGACGACGTCGAAGTCGCGCGGCGCGACCGCCGGCCGGAAGACCTCGCGCGCCTCCTCGACGACCTTGCCGACGTGGTAGCGCGAGGAGATGTGGACGAGGGCGAGCAGCTTGACGTCGGCCTGGCGGGCGACCGCGGCGGCCTGGCCGACGGTCGAGTGGCCGGTGTCGGCGGCGCGCTGCGCCTCCTCCTCGGCGAAGCTGGCGTCGTGGACGAGCAGGTCCGCCCCCCGGGCCGCTTCCACGGTGGCGCGGCACGGCGCCGTGTCGCCGGTGACGACGAGCTTGCGCCCTTCCCGCGCCTGGCCCATCACGTCCTCGGGCTGGACCGGCCCGAGCGAGCCGGCGACACTCTCGCCGCGCTGCAGCGCCGCGAACGCCGGGCCTTCCTTGACACCGAGCCGCTTCGCGGCATCCGGGTCGAAACGGCCGGGACGGTCCTCCTCGACCAGCGCGTAGCCAAGCGCCCTGACGCTGTGCTCGACCGGGAAGGCGCGCAGGTCGGCGCCGTCGAGGGCCATCGAGTCGCCCGGCTCCAGCTCGACCAGCTCCAGCTTGAACTCGAGCCGGCCGACGATCCGGTGCAGCACCCGGAAGAGGTCCACCAGGCCGCGCGGCCCGTAAATCGTCAACGGCCGCTCCCGCTCGGTCAGGTCGTAGGTTTTCAGCAGGCCCGGCAGGCCGAGGATGTGGTCGGCGTGGAAGTGCGTCAGGTAGATCTCGTCCACCTGAACGAGGCCGGTGGACGCCTGCATCTGCCGCTGCGTCCCCTCCCCGCAATCGAAGAGCAGCCGTTCGCCGCCCCGCGCGACGAGCACGCTCGCGGTGTTGCGTCGCGCCGACGGCACGGCGCCACCGGTCCCCAGAAACGTCACGCTCAGGTCCATTGGACCGCGAGCCTACGCGAGAAGGCGACGCCGCTCCTCGAAGCTAGACTGACCCCTGAGCGCCCGTAGCTCAGCTGGATAGAGCGCTGCCCTCCGGAGGCAGAGGCCGCAGGTTCGAATCCTGCCGGGCGCGTCTCTCGCTGCCGCCTCTCCTCCGCTCCGTCATGTCTAATACGGCGCCGTGAGGACCGCCTTCGACACGCGACCGCCGCGCGGGGCGCTGATCGTGATCGCGGTTGGCCTGCTGGCGACCGCGGTGGCCGCCCTCGCCTCGACCGACAAGAGCGGCGGCAGCTGGGTCGAAGTCGAATGGGCCGCGAAGTCGGCGCTGCCGGACTCACGGCCCGCTCGGATCCCGGGCGGCGGCTCGATGCGCCTGCGCGACGCGGGCCTGCGGGTGACCGAAGACAACATCAACGGCGAACGAGTCTTTCGCCTCGCCGCGATCCTCGAGATCGACGCCCGCTCCGCGGTCGGCCAGGCTCGGGTGGGCTGCACCATGCGCGGAGGCGGCGCCGAGCTGGCGCGCACCGGCGACAACCGCGGCGCCTTCCCCCGCTCGACCAGCGAAGAGAGCCTCACCAAGCAGGAAGTCCCCGACCGTGTCGGCCTGAAGTTCCACATCAGCGGCGGCGAATACGCCTCGCTCGAACTCGCCGACGCCTTCGACGCGTACACGAACCTGCCGGGCGTCGTCGGAACCTGGGAGGAGCACCGGGACGACGCCATGGGTTGGCAGTGGGGCATGCCGAAAGGCCGGCCCGCGCAGCCGGTGACGCTTGGCTTCAGCTCCTTCTGGAAGACGACGACGAAACCGCCCGCGGGGAGCGTCTCCTGCACCGTCGAGAACGCGATCGGCGCCGCCGCCGTCCGCACCACCGGCTCGCTCGGCTAGCGGGGCCCTCCCTAGGGCGCGACGAGCAGCTCCGGCCCCTCTACGCCTTTGCCGACCTTGTTCAGCTTCGGGTTGGCCGGCGCGCCTTCCATCCGCCCGGCGGGCATCGGCGCGCAGAGCTCGATCGCGTCATCCGCTTCGAGGCTGGGATTCAGCCAGGCGGCCTCTGCCTCGGGCCCGGGCAGGATCGCGGGCATCCGGTCGTGCACCTTCCCCACTACCTCGTTCGGCGTCGTCGTGACGATCGTGCAGCTGTAGAGCCATCCCTCCTCGTAGCCACGGTCCTCCTCGACCTCCCACTCCTTGCGCGTGCAGAGGCCGGCGAAGGCGAACGGCTCGCCGCCGTCGACGGTGAAGCGCCAGGGCTGGCGCGGCTGCTTTGGGTCCTCGGCCTTCATCCACTCGTAGAAGCCGTCGGCAACGATTAAGCAGCGGTGGCGGAACTTGCCGACCAGCGGCGAGTACGCGCGGCTGGAGGCCAGGTTCTCGGCTTTCGCGTTGATCATCTTGTAGCCGACCTTCAGGTCCTTCGCCCAGCGCGGCACCAGGCCCCAGCGCATCAGCCGCGCCTCGCGCTCGCCGCGAGCCGCCCCCTCGGGGTCGGGCGAGGCGCGCACCGTCAGCACCTCCTGGGTCGGTGCCACGTTGAAGCGACCGAGGCCCGACTCGGCCTTCCGCAGCCGCTCCTTCGTCGGCGCCGGCACCTCGCCCGAGCCGCTTCGCTCCAGCGACTTTTCCAGCTCGACCTGGAAACGGTCGGCGATCGTCTTCGTGTCCTTGGCCGTGACGGTGAAGCGCCCGCACATGGCGCTCAGCCTAGCCCGGCGGCCTCGCGGCTCGGCCGCGCCTCGGCGTGCTCGCGGTACCACTCGAGCGTGCGGCGCAAGCCGTCGGCCAGCCCGACCCGCGGTCGCCAGCCAGTCGCCTCGCACAGCTTGGATGAATCGACGAACTGGCGATCGATCTCACCGTCGGGGCTGCCCTCGCCGAGGAATTCCGGCTCGACCTCCGCTCCGGCCGCGGCCGCGATCAGCTCGACC
>DASQDJ010000039.1:0-2499 GCA_035634215.1 Solirubrobacterales bacterium
GGATCGACGCCTTCGGCCTTCATCACCAGGGCGACGGTGTCGCGCATCTCGGTCAGCATCGTCACTTTGCCCTTGTATTTCGGGTCGAAGAGGTCGTTGACCGATTTGATCTCCGGCGCCTTCGATTTGTCGACCCAGATCCCGGTCATCCCGCTCTGCCACGGGATCGAGAATTTCCGCCCCGGGTCGAAGGAGGGATCGCGCAGGTTCGAGGCCAGGTTTTCGAACACGGTCGGCAGGTCGTCGGGGTTGATCTCCTGCAGGTAGCCGAGGTCGTACATGTCTTTCGCCATCCAGTCGGTGACGACGAAGATGCTGCGGCCGCCCGACTCCCCCTGGTCCAGCTGCGGCTGCATCTTTCCGAAGAATTCTTCGTTGTCGTTGACGTCCTCGATGTATTTGACCTTGACGCCGGTCTCTTTTTCGAATTCGGCGATCGTGCCTTCTTCGCCGTCTTCGCCCGGATCGATGTAGCCGGGCCAGTTGGAGATCGTCAGGTCGCCTTTGACCGGGCCGGCTTTGGCCGTGGTGGCGTCCTCGCTGCTGCCACCGCCTCCTCCACCGCCGCCGCCACAGGCCGCAAGGCCGAGCGCCAGGGCGAGCACGGCGACCGCCGCGACCACACGCCCCCATGCCTTGTCTGGTCTCAATCCGTCCGTCGTCATTCGACTCACCCTCTCTGTAGTGCCTCGACATCCGGGCTTGCCGTCCCGCTCGCGGCGGTCCCGTTCCCGGCGAATCCATCGACTGGTGACTCCCGCACGACGTGCATGTGCTCGGGCTCCCAGCTGAGCGCGACCCGCGCCCCCCCGCCCGGCAGCTGTTGCCGCTCGGCCTCGCTCGCGTTGGGGACGAGGACGGTCATCCGCACCCCTTCTTCGAGCCCGACGACGAGCTGGGTCGCCGTCCCCAGGTAGAGCGAGCTCTCGACGACGCCCTCGACCCGCGGCGAGCCGTTGCCGCTCGAGGCGCCGGCGCCGGCCATCTCCACCCGCAGCTTCTCCGGCCGCACGACCGCGGCGCACTGCTCGCCGGCGCTCAGGCCGTTCGTCTCGGTCGCGATCTCGGGGCCGCTTTGCAGCCGCACCCGGCCGCTGCTGAGGACGGTGGCGGGCATCAGGTTGGAGACGCCGATGAAGCCGGCGACGAAGGTGGTGGCGGGCCGTTCGTAGACGTCCTCGGGCGGCGCGACCTGTTCGATCCGGCCGCGGTTCATCACCGCGATCCGGTCGCTCATCGTCAGCGCCTCCTCCTGGTCGTGGGTGACGTATACGAAGGTGATCCCGACCTCGCGCTGGATCCGCTTCAGCTCCACCTGCAGCCCCTTGCGCAGTTTCAGGTCCAGCGCCCCCAGCGGCTCGTCGAGGAGCAGGACTTTCGGCAGGTTGACGAGGGCCCGGGCGAGGGCGACCCGCTGCTGCATCCCGCCCGAGAGCTGCGAGGGCTTGCGCTTGGCCTCGGCGGCGAGGCCGACCCGCGCGAGCTCGGCCCGCACCCGCTGGGCGATCTCGCCCTTGGCGACCTTCTTGCGCTTCAGCCCGAAGGCGACGTTCGCCTCGACGCTGAGGTGGGGGAAGAGCGCGTAGCTCTGGAAGACGGTGTTGGTCGGCCGCTTGTAGGGCGGTAGCTGCGCGACGTCGGAGCCCTCGATCCGGATCTCCCCCTCGTCGGGCCGCTCGAACCCGGCGATCATCCGCAGCGTCGTCGTCTTCCCGCAGCCGCTCGGCCCGAGGAGGGTGAAGAACTCGCCGCGCGCCAGCTCCAGGCTGAGGTCGTCTACCGCCGTGAAATCGCCGAAGCGTTTGGTCACGTTTCGGAGCTCGACGCTCGAGGTCTCTCCGTGGGCGTCCATCAGCGGTCTACCGGTCTCCTCTCCAAAGTTTGGAGCCACTACCCGCGTGCGCGGGTACGTATCAGCGACCGTAAGCCCCGGTGGAAAAGGGCGCAAGGGGCGAATGTCCTAAAAGCACAGGAGCCACTTGTACGAGATGTACAAGCTGATCGCCGGTCCTTGACCCATCGACCACTTGCTATCGGGCGACTCGGGGTCTAGCTTTGTCCATAACGTCGTAACCCGAGAGGAGGGCGCACATGGCCACTGCGTCACAGGCCCCAGCAGGAACCGATCTCCAGCAGATGGCGCGCCGCCACCTCTGGATGCACTTCTCGCGGATGGGCTCCTACGGCCCTGACCACGAGATCCCGCTCATCACCCGCGCCGAGGGCTGCTACGTCTACGACGACCGCGGCAACCGCTACCTCGACGGCCTCTCCGGCCTCTTCTGCGTCAACGCCGGGCACGGCCGCACCGAGTACGGCGAGGCCGCGGCGCGCCAGGTCGAAGAGCTCGACTTCTACACGCTCTGGAGCTACGCGCACCCGCGGGCGATCGAACTGGCAGCGCGGATCGCCGACCTCGCCCCCGGCGACCTCAACCGCGTCTTCTTCACCTCCGGCGGCTCGGAGGCGGTCGAGTCGGCGCTGAAGCTGGCGCGCAAC
>DASQDJ010000040.1:0-6725 GCA_035634215.1 Solirubrobacterales bacterium
GGCCCGTGGGTGTCGCCCGGGGAAGAGCAGGAGCAAACGTCCCTGATCGCCTTCGACGCGCCCGCGGCCGCGGTCCAGGCTGCGCTGGAGGGCCTGTCGAACATCGATGCGGGCGACGTGGCCGTGACCGAGCTGAGCAGCGCCGATCCGGACGTTCACGAGTACGCGGTCGAGTTCACGGGGCGCTATGCGGCGACGGACGTCCGGGAACTGTCGGGCAGCTCCAGCCCCCCGGGCGGGGGGCTGACCGGCTCGGAATCTGTCGTCCGTGTCAAGCCGGCGCTGCCGATTCCTGCCTTCGAGACCTGCACCGTGGCCTCCGAGTGCCGGCCCGGCGCGCCGGGCGCTGCCGGGGGCGGTATGTCCGCTCCGTGGCAACTCGCCTACGACCAGGCCGCGGACGTGCTGTACGTCGCTTCCGTGGGCCGGATCACCGCCTTCGACCAGGATGGGACCTTCCTACGGCTCTGGGGCGCGGGCGTCGTCGCCCCAGGCGGCGCCGGGGATCAGCCGACCAACGAAACTCAGCGGGTCATGAAGAGCCCCCATCCGCTGCTGGCTCCGGATGGCGGCACCTTCGCGCTCAAATTCGCCCCCTCGGTGGACGGTCCCCGCGAGCAGACCGCGGAGATTCCGCTCGGTGCCAGCGCGGCACAGATCCAGTCAGCGCTCGAGGCGCTCGCCTCGATCGGGCCCGGCGACGTTTCCGTGGGTGGTCCGTCCGGCGGCCCCTGGACGGTCGAGTTCACCGGCGCCTACGCGGACGTGGCCCTGCCGCTGATGGAAACCGACAACTCGAATCTGACCAGAGGCGGCTTGGGGGGGAATTCCCGTATTGGCATGTACGTCGAGCGCAAGCGTGCCGCGGGCGGTCACGAGATCTGCGTGCAGTCCGCGCAGTGTCGAGTCGGCAATCTCGGTGGCGACGCCGCGGGACAGATCAACGGTCACGTATCGACGGGGTCACCCCCTGTGCCCAGCTTGGCCGTCGGGCCGAACGGCCACGTGTTCGCCGGTGATCTTCGCAACGCGCGCATCAACGAGTACGAGGCGGACGGGGACTTCGTCCGCTCCTGGGGCTGGGGAGTGGACACGGAGGCCTCGCAGTTCCAGATCTGCACCGCCATCAGCGGCTGCGACCGGGCCGTGCCGAACTACGAAGCCGTCACCGTTCCCGGCCAGTTCGCGACCGAGTACTCGACCACGGGCGGCGAAATGCCCACCGAGCTCGCGGTCGACGCGGCCGGCATCGTCTACGCGGTTAACGCCGACTGGCGTTCCGGCGAACCGAGGGGCGTGCGGATCGAGCGCTTCGATTCGGCGGCGACCACTCCCGGGGCCCTGCTCCTGGGCCCGATCCGCTCACAGAACCCCGTTTCCCCGGCCCCGGCCGGACCGTTGCCCCTTCCCCAGATCAACGCATTCCCCACCGATCTGGAGATCGATCCGGGCAATGGCAATCTCTACTATCAGAGGCCGTCGGGCGAGGTCCTCGAGATCGACGTCGGCGACCCTGTCGGCGTCGTCGACACGCACTTCGTCGGCTTCGGGAGTCGCGTCAGCGGATTGGGCTATGCCGACGCCGGCGACCGCCTCTTCGCATCGGAGCCGGAGGGGTCGCGCGTCGTCGTGGCGGGCGCGACCGGGACCGCGCCGCCGGCGGCGACCCTCCACGACCCGGAGGTGACGAGCACGAGCACCGCCGTCTTCAGGGGCGAGGTCACGCCCGGCGGACCTCCCGGCCTCGTCACCTCGTATCGCTTCGAGTACCGCAAGAGCGGCGACCCGACCTGGACCAGGTTGCCGAGCAGCGACCTCCCGATCGGCGACGGCAGCGAGCCGGTAGCGGTAGAACAGGTCGCGTCCGGCCTCGATGTCGCGGTCGACTACGAAGTAAGGCTGGTCGCGACCAAGGAGTTCGGCGCCGGCCAGGCCACTACCCCTTCCAAGGTCTTCTTCCTGGGGACCCTCCCGCCGACGATCGCGACCGCATATCCGGTCGCGCGTACCGATACCGAAGCGAGCTTGACCGGGTTGATCAATCCGCGCAACAGGGCGACGACGTATTACTTCGAATGGGGAACTGATGCGAGCTACGGCAATCGGGTCCCGGTGCCCGGGGCGTCGCTGCCGGCGGTGAGTGGAACGAGAGAGGTCATCGTGCGAATCGGGGGCCTCTCTCCCGAGACCACCTATCACTACCGCCTGCTCGCGGACAACGGCGTCGAGGAGGCGCCCGGCGACACCCTGATCGAAGGGGAGGACGTCGCCTTCACCACCCGGGCCGTGTCGCCGCGGCGGCCCGACCGCGCCTACGAGATGGTCACTCCCCCCTTCAAGGTGGTGCGGGCCGCGACCGCCTTCGCCGATGCCGTCGGCAACAATCCCAACCCGGGTGTCCCTTCGCCGTCTGGCGACACGGTCCTCTGGCAGGTCCCCTTCTTCCCCCTGTCCGAGGAGGTCGAGTGGCCGGCGGGTACCGATCGACGCATCATCCGCCGCACTCCGCAGGGCTGGGTGCACGAGACTCAGAACACGCTCCCCATCATCGGCCTGCCCAACTTCGTCCAGCACTCGGTCCTGGCCACGTCCGGCAACGGCGAGACCCTTGCCTTGCGCTCGTTCAGCGGGGTCACGGCGGGCCAGCCCGAGGCGGGGGGCGTTCTGCCCAGCGAAGGCGCCTACGCGAATCGGCTCTACACCTTCCGCAAGGGGACCGGCGTGAAGGGCTACAACCCGTGGCTCACCAACGCGGAGCGGCAGGTGATCGATCTCGAGCCAAGTCCCCGTCTCCCCGGCGGCGGATATCACCTCAGCACGTTCGACGACCATGCCCTCATCGATGACGATGGCACGGCGATGGCACGCTGGGGCCTCTACGGCGGTCTTGCGGAGGATCCGGCGACGCCTGAGGACGACGATCCCTCCGACGATCAGGCCCTCGGCGGCGACACTATCTACCTGCAGAGGGCTTCCGACCCGCTTGCGATGCCCACGGCGCCCAAAGATCTCGTCAACGAGTGCACGGGAACGGGGGGCGGCGCGACGCGAATTCCGGCGCGCACGTCCACCGGGCGTATATCCACGGCGGTATGCGGGGAGGGTCAGCTGACCCACCGCCGCGGTGCCGTGGTGGGTGGCGGCGGCCAAGCGCAACAGGTGAAGCTCGGCCAAGGCCCGGCGACCACGGCCCTCTCCGAGGACGGCCATCGCGTCTTCTTCGAGAGCCCCGACCCTCATACGGCGCGCTACGCCTGCGGTCCCGAGACCGGGATCGAAACCGACTGCCCGCCGCAGCTGTTCGTGCGCCAGTACGGGTCGGGCGGCGAGCCGGTGGTGCGGTGGATTTCCCAGTCGCGCTCCGTTTCGGGCGCCGGCGGCTTCACTGGCGCCCAGATCGCCAATCAGTCGGTAGCGCAGATGGGGGCTGGCGTCCTCTTCCAGGGGTCGGCGCGGGACGGGCGCTACGTCTACTTCCAAACCAACGCGCCCCTCGTTCCCACCGATCCCAATGGCGGCAACTCGATCACGTCCGGCTCTGCATCCGGCGCTTCCTGGGACCTCTATCGCTACGAGCTCCCGGAGAGCCTCGACGAGAATCCAGGTGCGGGAACGCTGCTGCGGATCTCGGGAGGTCCCGCAGGAGACGCCGATCCGAACACCAACCCGCACACCGCTCATAACGTAGACGACAACGGCACCTCGCTCCGTTACCTCTCCGACGACGGGCAGCGAGCCTACTTCGTCACTGGAAGCCCGATCGCCGGCGCCGACGAAACGCCACCGCAGGGGGTCGCGACGACGCCCGGGGCGGCCTCCGGGGCGGCCTCCGGGACGGGTCGCAACCTCTACCTCTTCGACGCCACGAAGTCGGGCGCCGAGCGCTACCGCTTCATCGCCCGACTCCCCTTCTCGACCGATGGGATGAGCGCCTGTGCGAGCTGGGGCAAGCTGCGTGACTTCGGCACCGACGACGTGTCGGGACGCGGTCTCGCACCCAAACCCGGCAACTGTTTCCGGGGGACCCCCGACGGCGAGCAGGTCATCTTCTTCACCGATGGCCAGTTGAGCACGGAGGACGCCGACTTGCACGGGGACGTCTATCTGTACGACGCCGAGGCCGACGAGCTGGTGCGGGTGAGCGCGCCGCCGCCGGGTGCGGAGCCATACGTGTGCAACGGCCCCGACGTCACTCTCGCTCCCGGGCCGGGCGAAGGCTGCAATGCCGACCTGGGGCGCGGTCCGTCGGGCGGCTTGGGCGGTTCCGCCTCCGGCGATCCCGACGCGCTCCGCGGCTTCAGCGGCCTGCGCCACTACAACATCTCCGAAAATCCTGATGGGACGACCTCGGTCTACTTCGAGAGCCGCTCGGAGCTCGTGCCCGAGGACACCAATGGCTCCCACTTCGACACCTACGAATGGCGCGAGGGCCGCCTGCACCTGATCTCGCCCGGCGACAGCGCGGATCACTCCTGGTACTCGGGCAACTCGCTGGACGGTCGTGACGTGTTCATCTGGACCTCGGCACGGATCGACCCTCGCGAGATCGATCCCGCCGACTTCGACGTCTACGACGCGAGGATCGGCGGCGGGTTCCCGTACACGGCGCCGCCGGAGCCCTGCGACGTCCTGGCATTTGAGTGCGAAGGCCAGGCGACGCCGCCGCCGACCGTGCCTGCCCCCGCGTCGAATGGCTTCAACGGCGCGGGCAACGTGCCCACCAAACCGAAACGCCCCCGCTGCCGAAACGGAAAGGTCCGCCGCAGGGGCCGCTGCGTGGTCAAGGCAAAGAAGCGAGCTGCCAAGAAACGCCGAGCGGCCGCCAAGCGTAAAGGAGGCGCACGATGAAGCGGATCCCATTGACGGTCCTCACCGTGCTGGCCCTGATGGTTGCAAGCCCGGCAGCGGCCCAGGCCGAGTTCGGCTTCGCCGACGTGAACACGGGCCTGCCGAACGATCCCGACATCCCGGCGTTCCCGGGCCAGAAGGCCGTCTACACTGGCACCTGCGACCTCGGCGCCGGCTCGACGGAAAATGGCGGCGTGGGCGCCGCTCCGGCGCTGCGGGCCCATTGCATGGACGTCGGGGGAACGTCGCTCGGCGCCCCGCCACCCGCCGACGTTCCATGGCCGGCCGGCGAAGAGCCTGCATGGCGCCTCGATCCGGTGACCCAGGCGGGAGCCCATCCCGACGGGACGGCCGCCTTCTGGTTCAACTACGAGCTCGGTGCGACCTCCGACGAAAACGTCAAGAACATCATCGTCAAGCTGCCCCCCGGCGTGGTCGGCAACCCGGAGGCGGTGCAGAAGTGCGACGCGCTTTCGGCCCAGGCCGTGCCACCGGCTTGCGACGCCCGAGCCCAGGTCGGCATCTCGACGATCGGCTTTCCGCTCGGGAATCCCGGGGGTGACGCTCAGGGGCTGAAAACCTATCCCGTCTATGGCATCGAGGCCCGCGACACCGTCACGGCCGAGTTCCTGATCGGTGACGTCGCGGGGTACTTCAACGTCCCGATCACCGCCAGAGGTCGCACCAACGGCGACTACGGCGTCGACACGCTGGCGCTGCTGATCCCGCAGTTCACTTCGCTGGGAGGCCAGTCGTTCACCTTCTGGGGCGTGCCATGGTCCGAGACGCACGACCGTTTCCGTATCGACGGGCTGTCGCACTCGATCGGCAATGGCTCGGCAGCTTTGCTCAATGGCGTCCCCCCGGAGCACCAGCGTCCGTACGACCCATCATGGGGGCCGATCAAGCCCTTCTTCACGAACCCCACCTCGTGCGTGGGCGCTCCGTTGCCGCTGCAGATAGACATGGACTCGTGGCAGAACCCCGTATCGAACGGCGGCAATTACGTCTCCGCCGTCGTGCCGACCGATCCGATCACCGGCTGCGACGAAGTTCAGTTCGACCCCTCGATTACCCTCAAACCGACGGTCGACGTCTCCGACAGCCCCTCGGGCCTCGAGGTGAAGCTCACCGTCCCCCAGAACAACGATCCGCCCTCTGAAGCGCTGGGGAACCCGAACATCGCCTTCGATCCTTCCGAAGACACGGGCGCCCCGGCCTTCTGGAAGACCCCGGCGGGCAGGGCCACCGCCCACCTCAAGGACACGACCGTGCAGCTTCCCCAGGGAACGTCCTTCAACCCGGCGGCGGCAAACGGGGTGGAGGGCTGCACGACTTCGCAGATCGGGCTGACGGCGCTTTCTCCGCGAATCACGTTCAACAACGATCCTCACAACTGCCCCGACAACTCCAAGGTCGGCACGCTTGAGATCGTCTCCCCGCTCCTGCCCGACCCGCTCGAGGGCGCCGTCTATGCCGCCCCCCAGCACGACAACCCCTTCCCGGGTTCCCTCACCGCCATCTACATGGTCTCCCAGGACGAGGAGCGGGGACTCAGCATCAAGCTGCCGGGCAAGGTCGACCTCGACCCCGACACCGGCCAGATCTCGACCACCTTCCTCGACAACCCCCAGCTGCCCTTCGACACCTTCGAGCTGCACTTCAAATCGGGCCCCCGCGCTCCCTTGAACACGCCGCCGGTCTGCGGCCAGTTCAGAAACCAGATCAGCCTGATCCCCTGGTCCTTCCCGCACTCGGGCCCAGAGCCCGCGATCCAGGACCCCTTCGACATCGCCTCGATGCCAAACGGCCTTCACTGCGTGACCGAGCCCGAGGACCGCGTCTTCGGTCCTGGCTTCGAAGCGGGCTCCACCAAC
>DASQDJ010000041.1:0-10102 GCA_035634215.1 Solirubrobacterales bacterium
TCGATAAACCCTGAACAACATATAGGCGGGGGGCGCGAAAAGCAACGGGTACTCTCGAGTATGCGGACGGCCGCGCGCGCGGATCGGCGCGCGCGGCTTTCTGACGAACGACGGTTTGCAGGGGAAAGGCGCCCGGCCTGCTCGAGCAAATCCAAAAATGCTCGGGTTTTCTTGACTTAAGATTAAGGCGAGGTTAGACCAAGGGGGTCCCCGGAACGACCTGGGACGGGAACGAGGCGCGCTGCCCAGCAGCGCTGCCGGCAACCGCTCCGCCGACGCGATTCGTCGGCGGGGCAAAGGGAAGGAGCATTATGACTCGCAGTCTCAAGGCACTAGGCGCCGCGATGCTCGCCGCGCTCGCGATGAGCTCGGTGATCGCCTCGGCGGCTCAGGCCGAAAAAAGCTACACAGCCACGGGGGTTTCGAGCGCCAAAGTGCATGCGGTAGACAGCACGGAAGCCCGGGACACCTTCACAGCTGGTGGCACGATCACCTGTCAGGGCGCGACATTCGCGAGCGGCCTGACCGCAGTGCCGTCCAACGATCTGACTATAACCCCGACCTACACGAACTGCAAAGCCTTTGGCTTGCCCGCGACAGTGCAGATGAACGGTTGCACCTACACATTCAATACACCGGGAATCGTCGGTGCCCACTTCGGGGCAGACGTCGACCTGGTCTGCCCGGGAACCGTCGTTGAAGTCAAAGTCTGGGCCAGCCACAACGCCCATACAGAAAACAAAACGCCGATTTGTAACGTCACAGTGGAGCCGTCGACCACTTTGACGGGCGGCGTGACAATGGCGAATAACCCGAACGGCACGGTTGCGATCGAACCGAACACAGTCGGAAGCATTCCGTACGTCGTGCACAAGAGCTCGTTCCTGTGCCCCGGCGTGAATACAGAAACAAAAACTGACGGTATTTACCACGTAGCGCCGAAGACCGTCACGGGTGCGGACGAAGAAGGCAATCCAGTTCCCGTCCACGTCGGCTGATCCCCAGCACACCCATAGGGGCTGAATGACGAAGAAGCGGGGCCTGCGCTGGCGGGCCCCGCTTCTTCACGTGACGGCTCGCTCGTCCGAGTCGGCCGCGCCGTCGATGCCTTGCAATTACTCGAGGGTTCCGATACGGTGATGTTTAGGGCTTACGGCGTCTGTCAGGTGTCGGCGAAGCACGGGGAGGCAGGATGGGACCGCCGAGATGAGGGGAACGCGTTCGGCATTCGTCGGACTAGTACTGGCGCTGATCTGCTTGATGGCGGCAGGTCCGCATGCGGCTCCAGCGCTCGCCGAATCTCCGCCGACCAGGCTGTGGCGAGCGTGCGACGGCGGACCTAGGGACATCCAGTGCGCCATCCCTCGCGGCATGGACGTCGATCCGGCGACCGGGCACCTGTTCGTCGCCGACCAGGGCAACGCTAGGGTCGTCGAGATCACTGCCTGGGGCGAATTCGTCAAGGCTTGGGGCTGGGACGTCGTCGCGAGCGGGCCGGGCGACGACGCGGTCGCTCCGGAGGACGAGTTCGAGGTTTGCGTTCCGGCGAACGGCGATGCCTGCAAGGCGGGCGTGCAGGGTGGGGGCGCCGGCCAGTTCAAGGGGGCGGGAGGAGTTGCCGTCGACAGCTCCGGGAACGTCTACGTCACCGACCGAGGATTGCTTTCGAACCCGAACCTGCGCGTCCAGAAGTTCGCTCCGAGCGGCCAGTTCCTGCTCATGTTCGGCGGCGACGTCAACCAGACCAAGGTCGCGGCGAGCGCCCCCGAAGCGCAACGAAACATCTGCCCGGTCGACCCCGGCGACGTCTGCAAGTCCGGGACGCAGGGAACTGGAGACGGCCAGTTCGGCGCCTGGGCGGTTGGCAGCTTTATCGACGTGAAGCCGGGGAGCCCCGACACCGTCTATGTCGGCGACGACAAACGCATCCAGCTCTTCGAGCAGGATGGGACCTATCTGGGGGACTTCCCGGATCCGGAAGGGTTGATCGCCGGGGAGAAGGTGCAGGCCCTCGGGCTCGACGCGAGCGGCAACCTCTTCGTCGCATTCGACAAAGATCTGAGCGCCTCGGAACCCGACGTCGTCAAGCTCACGCCCACCGGCGCAAAATCGTGCACCGCGACGGTCGCCGACCCGCGGGCCCTGGCGGTCGGTCCGGCGGGTGAGGTCTACGTCGTCGACGGTTCGAAAAGCCTGACGACCGAGCTGACGATCCGCAAGTTCGACTCGAGCTGCCAGGAAGACGCGGAATTCGCTTTCTTCGACGATTTCGCGACGTCCACGGGGATCGCGACGAGCACCGCCTGCGACGTGCCCGGCACCGACCTCTTCGTCTCGAACGCGGTGCAGGCCGACAGCTTCGTGCGGGCCTACGGACCGGCGCCCGATCCGCTGCTTTGCCCGCCGCCGAAAGTCCCGCCCTCCATCGAGGAGCAATACGCCGTCGCGGTCGGCACTGAGAGCGCCCTGGTCCAGGCCGAGATAGATCCGCGGTTCTGGGGCGATGCGACGTATTACGTCCAGTACGGGACCGCCGACTGCGCGACCAACCCCTGCGCGGAGAAGCCGCTCCCTCCTGGCGCCGACCTGGGCGGCGCTGTCAGGGAACCGCTGAAGACGGCGGAGGTCCTCCTGGCTCAGCTCCAGCCAGATACGACCTATTTCTTCCGCTTCGTCGCGAAAAGCGGCGGCGGCGGCCCGGTCGCCGGCGAGGGCGCCGGCGCGGAGCTCGGGGGAGGCGACTTTCTCCTGGAGGGGGAGACGGGCTCCTTCACGACCTTCCCGCCGGTCGCGGACCCGAAATCCGACTGCCCGAATCAGAGCCTTCGCTCCGGCCCCAGCGCTGTTCTGCCCGACTGTCGTGCCTATGAGATGGTCTCGCCCGTCGACAAAGGCGGTGGCGACCTCGCGGTGCTGCCGGGCGCATCCGACAGCCGGCCGGCAAGACTCGACCAGGCGGCGCCCGACGGGGAGGCGGTGGTCTACTCGTCGTCGCGCGCCTTCGGCGAGGTCGCCTCAGCCCCCTTCACGTCGCACTACCTGGCCAGTCGCGATCCCAACGCTGGTTGGTCGACGATGGGGATCTCACCACGGCGCGAAGGCCGTCCGATTTACGAAGGGTTCATCCTGGATACGACCTTCAAGGCGTTCAGCCCCGACCTCTGTTGGGGTTGGTTCCTCCAGGACACGGCCCTGCCGGCGTTCGATCCCGAGGCTCTCCCCGACTACCCGAATCTCTACCGGCGCGACAACTGCTCGGCCTCCGATGACGTGGTCCTGACCGAGCAGGGCGCTGGCCTCACGGACGCCATCGACGCATTCGGCTTCCGTCCCTCGCTGCAGGGATTCTCGAGCGACGGCCGGCACGCCTTCTTCCGAATCTGCGATGAAGGGAGCGGCGAAACGTGCACGCGGTTCGTCGTCTACGAGCACTTCGAGGAGGAGCTGCATCCCGTCTGCATCCTTCCGGACGAGACGCCGTATCCGGGCGACTGCTCGCTGGGCACCGTGCAAAGTGGTCCGACCGACACCCGCGACGACAGCGTCGACCGGGCGGTCTCGGCGGACGGTTCGAGGGCCTTCTGGACGGCCATCGAAGCGAGCGGCGGCCTCGGCGCTCTCCACGTCCGCATCGATGGCCAGGAAACCCTTGAAATCTCGTCCGGTCCGGCGTTCTTCCATGCCGCTTCGATCGACGGCTCCAAAGCGATCTACTCGGTTGGCGAGACGCTGTTCGAATACGACGTCGATTCCGAAGCGGAGACGGAGATTGCCTCCGGCGTCAAGGGGGTCCTTGGCACGAGCGCCGACGCGTCTCGCATCTATCTCATCTCGACCGAGGTACTGACCGGCGAGCAACTGAACAGCGAGAACGACAAAGCCGTCGACGGTGCGCCCAATCTCTATCTCTTCGAAGCGGGGGACGGCGGGACGGCGGGTTCCTTCTCCTTCATCGGGACGCTGTCGGCCCCCGACGCCGAAGTGGCCGGGGCCCTGAGCCCGATCGCGACCAGGCCGTACTACCGGACGTCGAGGGTGACGCCGGATGGCCTACGGGCCGCCTTCATGTCGCGCGCACCGCTGACCGACTACGACAACGCCGACGCCGCGAACGGCGAGCCCGACACCGAGGTCTTTCTCTACGACGCCACGCTCGGACAGCTCGACTGCGCGTCGTGCAACCCGACGGGCGCCCGGCCGAAAGGAAGAAAAGTGACGATCGGGAACGCGATCGGCGTCCCCGTCGCCGCTCAACTGCCAGGCTGGGAGTACCAGATGCATGCGCCACGATCGCTCTCCGACGATGGTCGCCGCCTCTACTTCGAGAGCTTCGACCGGCTCGTCCCGCGAGACACGAACGGCGAGCAGGACGTATACCAGTGGCAGCGAGCGGCCGGCGAGGAGCAATGCGTCGAGGGGCAGGGCGGCGACCTATTCGTGGCGAGCTCGGGAGGGTGCCTGAGCCTGATGTCGACGGGCGAGAGCTCCGAGCCCTCGGAGTTCGTCGACGCCAGCGGCGACGGCGAGGACGTCTTCATAAAGACCTTCTCCAAGCTGGCGCCGCAGGATCCGGGCTTGCGCGACATGTACGACGCCCGCGAGCTGGGCGGCTTCGCCCCGCCACCGCCACCGCCCGCGCCCTGCCAGGGCGCCGCCTGCCAGTCGTCAGCCCCGCCGCCCGACGACCCCAGTCCGGCGAGCGCCGCGACGAGGAGCGCCCCGAGCGCACTCGCGGAGCGGCCTAAGCCATGTGGCAAAGGCAAGCGACGCGTCGTGCGAAAAGGCAAAGCGCGCTGCGTGAAGAGGAAGAACAGGCGCGGTAAAGGGCAGCAGCGGAGTCGGAGGGCCGGCAAGTGAGGCGGCTCGCCATATGCCTCGCCGCGACCATGGCCTTGGGGGGGTCGATCGCGCCCGGGGTCGCCTCGGCCGACTTCGGCTTCAAAGCGGTCGACGTCACCTTCACCGAGCTCAATGGCTCGGCTTCGCTGGAAGCCGGCTCCCACCCGTTCGCGATGACGACCACGCTGGAAGCGAACACCGCGCTCGACGGGTCGGGCAACGAAACGCCCGAGGGTGACTTCAAGGACATCGTCGTCGACTTTCCGGCCGGCCTGGTCGCGACCCCGGACTCCGTGCCGCCGTGCCCGGCCGCACAGTTCCTGGACATCGCGGGGGACGAAACGGCGTGCCCGAACAGCTCGGCACTCGGCTTCGGGGAAATCGAGGCCTCGACGGCTGGCCCGATCCCTGCTGGCGTGGACTTCATCCACCCGCTCCCCGTCTACAACCTAGAGCCCTCCCCAGGAGCGGTCGCAAAGATCGGCTTTGTCGTCGTCGGGCTGCCCGTGACGGTCGACCTGAAGCTGCGCGACACGCCCCCCTACAACGGCTACGCGTCGGTGACCAACATCCCCCAGGCCGCCTTCTTCTACGGGTCCGAGCTGACCGTCTGGGGCGTCCCAGCCGACTCGGAGCACGACGACCAGCGCGGCCTGTGCGCGCTCGGCTCGGTCGACTGCGCCGCCGACATCCCGAAAGTCCCCTTCCTGACCCTGCCGCGCAGCTGCACCGGCCCCGCGGCGACCGTCTTCAAAGCGCGGCCCTGGCAGCAGCCAAAAACGGACGATTGGGCCGAAGCCACGGCGGTCACGCATGACGTCAGCCCGCCGGTTCCGCTCGGCTTCCAGGAGTGCGACAGCCTCCGCTTCCGTCCGGAGATCACCGCTCGGCCGACCAGCCAGAGCGCCGAGTCGCCGACCGGCCTCGACTTCTCGGTCGATATCGCCGACGAGGGCCTCACCAGCCCCGACGGCCGCGCCCACTCCGACATCCGCAAGGCGGTTGTCACGCTGCCGAGCGGAGTCACGGTCAACCCCTCGGTCGCCGAGGGGCTTGCTGTCTGCACCCCGGCTCAGCTGGGCGCGGAGAGGGTCGGCTCGGCGCCCGGCGCGGGCTGCCCCGAGGCGTCGAAGCTGGGCACGGTCGAGGTCGAAACGCCCCTGCTCGAGGGGAAGGTCGTCAGGGGAGCGGTGTTCGTCGCCCAGCAGGACGACCCGAGCACGCCCGCGCCGGGCGCCGAGAACCCCTTCGACACGCTGATCGCCCTCTACATCGTCATCAAGGACCCCGGCCTCGGCGTGTTGCTGAAGCTGGCCGGGAAGGTGGAGCCGAATCCGGTGACCGGCCAGCTGACCACCACCTTCGACGACCTCCCACAGCTGCCGTTCTCCCACTTCCGCTTCAAATTCCGTGAGGGCGGCCGGTCGCCGCTGGTGACGCCGCCCACGTGCGGCGCGTACACCACCGAGGCCCGCTTCACTCCGTGGGCCGACCCTGCCGACGTCTTCGTGACCAGCGCTCCGTTCGAGGTGGCCCGGGGCATCGCCGGCGGCCCTTGCCCACCGGCGGGGGTGCCTCCCTTCGCCCCCGGCTTCCAGGCCGGGACGCTCAACAACGACGCCGGCGCGTTCTCGCCGTTCAACATGCGACTCACGAGGCGTGACGGCGACCAGGACATGACGCGCTTCTCGTCCCAGCTTCCCCCTGGCCTGCTCGGCAAGCTGGCGGGCGTCGCGCAGTGCCCCGACGCGGCGATCGCCGCCGCTAGGGGCAAGACCGGCCGCCAGGAGATCGCGACGCCGAGCTGCCCGCCGGGGGCGCAGATCGGCCGCACGCTCGCCGGCGCTGGCGTGGGCTCGGAGCTCACCTACGTGCCGGGCAAGCTCTACCTCGCCGGACCGGTCGGAGACAGCCCGCTCAGCGTCGTCGCGATCGTGCCCGCCGTGGCCGGCCCCTTCGACGCCGGGACGGTCGTGGTTCGCGTGGCGCTGAGCCTGAACCGCCGGACCGCGGCGGTGGAAGTCGACGGCGCGAATTCGGAACCGATCCCGCACATCCTCAAGGGCATCCCGCTCAAGGTCCGCGACCTGCGGGTTTATGTCGACCGTCCTGACTTCACCCTCAATCCGACCAGCTGCGATCCGATGGAGGTGCGGGCGACGCTCTTCGGCGGCTACCTGGACGTCTTCAGCTCTGCCGACGACGTGCCTGTGCGCCTCGCGACCCCGTTCCAGGCGGCCAACTGCCTCAACCTTGGTTTCAAGCCGCGCCTCAGATTCCGCCTCAAAGGCGGAGTCCGCAGGGGCGACCACCCGGCCGTCCGCGCGGTGCTGCTGCCGCGGCCGGGGGACGCCAACCTCTCGCGGGCGGCCGTGCGCCTGCCGCGCAGCGCCTTCCTCGACCAGGCCCACATCGGGACGGTCTGCACGCGCGTGCAGTTCGCGGCCGACAAATGCCCGCCGGGATCGATCTACGGGCACGTGCGCGCCTTCTCGCCGCTGCTCGAGCAGCCACTCGAAGGGCCCGCGTATCTGCGTTCGTCGGACAACCTGCTGCCGGACATGGTGTTCGACCTGCGCGGGCTCGTCGACATCGAGGCCTCGGCGCGGATCGACTCGATCAAGGGTGGCCTCAGGCTGATCTTCGCGGGAATCCCCGACGCGCCGGTCTCCAAAGTCATCGCCTCCTTCCCGGCGGGCAAAAAAGGTCTGATCGTCAACTCGCGCAATCTCTGCCTGCGCAAGGCGCGGGCAAAGGTTCGCTTCGACGGCCACAACACCAAGCGGGTGACCCTGCGGCCGCTCATGCGAGCTACCGGCTGCTCTAAGCGCCGCCAAGGAAAGCGCCGCTGACGCGGCCCGCTCCGCCGCATGAGCCCGCGCCATGCCTTTCGCGCCGCGCTGGCGATCAGTGCGGTGCTGGCTAGCCCGGCGCAGGCCGATTACGCCTATACAGCCGAAGAAGCGGCCCTAGCGAGGCTCCATGCCGCTGATAGCACGTTCGAAAGGGACACGCTGACAACGGGCGGCACGGGCACCTGCGCAGCGACTACATGGGAGACCGTTTTAACCGCCCTGCCGGCCAGCCACCTGAGCGTGACCGTGTTCCAGACGGGATGCAAAGTCTTCGGCTTGCCGGCCACAATGCGCACGAACGGATGCACCTACACACTCGGCACACCGGTCGCGGTTGAATCGCACTTTCGGGCCCCGGTCGATCTCGTCTGTCCCGGGCCGGCGATGGAGCTCACAATCTGGGGGAGCGCGCACGCACATTCCACAGGCTTGACTCCGATCTGCAACATCACATTCGAGCCATCCACCGATCTCGTTGGCGCCATCACAATGAGGAACACCTCCGACGGTGCCATCGCAATCGAAGCGAGCACAGTCGAAGACATCCCGACGGTGCTTCACCGAAAATCGTTCCTCTGCCCCGGCGTCGACACAGAAACACGAAGCGACTTCCTCCGTCACCTTGCGCCGAAGACCATGGAAGGCTTTGACGAAGCGGGCGTGCCGGTCCCGATCCACATCGGCTGATCACCCGCAGCTTTACTGCGGCGAACGAAAAGAGGCCGGGCAAAATGCCCGGCCTCTTGTGCTTCATGCGGCTGTTCGCTACGGATAGACCGTTATAGCTTCAGCAGCTTCGCCGTCCCAGGTCTGGACGGTCTCGTTGGTCCCCGCGGGGCTGGGGAGCCCGCTCTGGGCGTTGATCAGGGCGTCGATGTTCAGCAACGGCAGGCCAAGCACGTTCAGTTTGCAACCGGTCGCGCCGGGCGCCGCGAACTCATTGTCGACGAAAACGCCGTTGTTGAGGAAGATCAGGCCGGCTTCTTCGTCAAACACGAATTCCGGTTCGACGCCGGTGATCGGTTCGTTTGGCGGCGGCGGATTCGTGGTTTTGGTGGTCAGGTTGAGGACGATCGGGTTGGAGTTCGAGCCCACGTAGCAGTTGTTGCCGAGGGCCGGATTGATCAGACGGACCTTGATCGGCATGGTCACCGGCTCTTCCAGCGGAGAGCTGGGTTCGCCGGCGAGTTCCGTGACCGCGTAGACCTTGAGCTGCTCGAGATTGAGGAAATTGACCAGCCAGTCCAGGCCGGTCAGTCCGACCAGGCCGCCCGGGATGGGCTGTTTCACGGGCTCGAGCCCGCCTTTGGAGTTGTATTCGAGAGCGCCGGTTATGAAGTTCGTGCCGCCGCTGAGGGTGATCGGATTGACGATCGGCACTTCCTTGCTTCCCATCTTGAAGTGCCCGCCATCGATCACCGTCCGCATGCAAATCACTATGTCGGGGTTTTCTTCAGGGCTGGGGCAGCCGGCGAACCGCTCGAAGCCGGGCGCCGGTTCCTGGGCCGTCGCCGCCGGCGCGAAAAGCGCCGCTGCGATCAGCGTGGCGCCGGCAGCCGCCAGCAGCCTCGTGTAGAGCTTGTGAATCACGTGTTCCTCCCTTTTGTCTCCCGTCGTTCCCGTTACGGATCACGGGCGATATGCGTAAAAAAACGCCGTGTCGCTTCATACTCCCTGATCAGTTGCCCATCCGTCAAGCAGATCGTCACTTTGTAACGACCTGTCACAAGCCTGCTACGTTGGCGAACATGGCCTGGAACGTCGTCGTCGCCGGAGGTGGGTTCGGTGGGGCGATGGCCGCCCGGGAGCTGGAGCGGATCATGCCGCGGCAGTCGGCGCGGTTGACGCTGGTCAACGACGTCAACTTCCTCCTCTACACGCCGTTCCTGCCGGAGGCGGCCGCCGGGACCCTTGAGCCGCGGCACGTGGTGACGCCGCTGCGCGAGATCCTCAACCGCACCTACCTGCGGCTCGGCTCGGTCGTCGCCCACGACCCGGAGGCGCGGACGGTCGAGCTGCGCACCCGCGAGGGCGAGTCGGAGACGCTGCCCTACGACCAGCTGCTGCTGGCGCTCGGGTCGGTCTCCCGGGCGCTCCCCGTGCCGGGGCTGGCCGAGCACGCGATCGGGTTCAAGACGCTCGCCGACGGGATCTGGCTGCGCAACCACGTGGTCGAAACGCTGGAGGCGGCGAATGCCGCCGAGGACCCGGCGCGGCGCGACGAGCTGCTCACTTACGTCTTCGTCGGCGGCGGCTACGCGGGGTTGGAGGCGCTCGCCGAGCTGCAGGACTTCGCCGCCGACGCGATGGAGTGCTATCCGCGCGCCCGCCTGCACGGGAGGCGCTGGGTGCTGGTCGAGGCGGCCGACCGCGTCCTCCCCGAGATCGACCAGGCGCTCGCCGACTAT
>DASQDJ010000042.1:0-10937 GCA_035634215.1 Solirubrobacterales bacterium
CGGCGGGCAGCTGCAACTCGGCCCCGACGGCCACCTCTACCTGTCGACCGGCGACGGTGGCGGCGCCGGCGACCCGGAGGGGGACGCCCAGGACCCGGCCAGCCTGCTCGGCAAGATCATTCGCATCGATCCAGCCGACGGGTCCACCGAGGTCTGGGCCTCAGGGCTGCGCAACCCATGGCGCTTCTCCTTCGACCGCCTGACGGGAACGATGGTGATCGCCGATGTCGGCCAAGAGCTGCGCGAGGAGATCGATCTCGGTGTCGCGGGCGCCAACTACGGCTGGAACTGCCGCGAGGGCTTCATCGCCTATCCCGGCGCACCGCCGTCATGCGCCGGCCTGAGCTTCACCGAGCCCGTCTTCGACTATCCGCACGACGACCCCGGCAACGGCGCCGCCTTCGGCTGCTCGATCGTCGGCGGCTACGTCGTGCGCGATCCGAGCGTCCCCGAGCTGTACGGGCGTTACCTGTACGCGGACTTCTGCGAGGAGGGGCTGCGCTCGCTCGTCCTGCCGTCGACCGCCAACGGGCTGGCAAGCGACGACCGCCCCGAGGGGCTGTCGGCGCCGCAGCCGGTCTCCTTCGGCGAGGACGCGGCGGGTCGGGTCTACGTGGTCGCCAACGAGGGGCTCGTGTACCGGCTGGTCGGCGCGCCCACGCCGGCCCCACCACCACAACCACCAGCCACCGCCCCTAGGTCCCGCCCCCTGATCGTCCTTCAGGCCCGCAAGCGCGGCCGACGCACCGTCAAGCTGATCGTTCGCGTCCTGCCCTGCGAGGACCGCGCCGGCGAGGTCGTCTACGTGAACCGCAACGGCAGGGAATTCCGGCACCGCCGCCTCGACCGTCACTGCGTCGCGCGGTTCCGCGTCCGCGTCCGCGGCCGCACGCGCTTCCGAGCCTTCTTCGAAGGTCAGCGCAGCCAGGTGCGGAAGATCGCGTTCGCGAAGCCGAGGCCGTAGCGGACGACCGCTGGCTTCTTCGAGTGCCCGTGCAGGCGGCGCTCGACGGTCACCGGCACCTCCCTGGCGGGGATCCCGCGCTTGATCGCCTCGATCATGAACTCCGAGGTATGGAACTGCTCCTGGCGCAGGACGAGCTGAGGCAGGGCGCTGGCCCGCACCGCCCGGTAGCCGTTTGAGCAGTCGGTGACCCGGGTTCGCGTGATGAAGGAGACGAGCCGGTTGAAGAAGACGATGCCCAGCTCCCGCGCCAGGTGGTTGCGGTCCGCCTCGCCGAGCACGCGCGACCCGTGCGCGACGTCGACCTCGCCGGAAAGGACGGGCGCGACCAGCCGCTCCATCTCCGACGGGAGGTGCTGTCCGTCGGCGTCGAGGGTGACGACCACCTCGGCGCCCGATTCGACCATCAGCCGGTAGCCGGTTCGGAGCGCCGCGCCGCCGCCGCGGTTGGTGACGTGCCGGGCCACCGCGGCGCCGTGCCCGGCCGCGATCTCGTCGGTGCCGTCGCGCGAGCCGTCGTCGACGACGAGCACCGCGGTCTCGACCCCGCACACCTCGGCCGGCATGCGTTCCAGCACGTAGCCGATGTTCTCGGCCTCGTTGTAGGCGGGGACGACGACGGCAACCCTGCCGCGGAAGCGGTCCGGCAGACCGGCCTGGCGAAAGGACTCCCAGGCAAGGCCCTCGAGGGCCGCCGCGAGCTGTCGCGCGTTGCGGGCCGTCTGCGAGAGGGCCCGCAGGATGAGCAGGAAGAGGATGAAGATCGCGAAGACGGCGAGACCGAGGATGCGGCCGCCGTTGCCGCGCTCGAACGAGAAAGCGGAGAGCAGCGCGTCGGTCAGCTCGGTCCCGGCGACGATCGCCAGCCCGAGGCCGGCGGCGAGGAGGATCAGGACGTCGGCGTTGCGCAGGGCGCGGCGGCGCAGGATCGCGAATGCGACGATGCCGGCCGCGAAGAGGAGGCCGGCGGCGCGGAGCGCGGTCAGCTCGGAGGGGAGGATGCCTGCGAAGAGGGCCATCGCCGCCGTGAGGATATGGCCGCGGCCAGCCAGACCAGCGCGGTGGCGGCGAGCGGAAAGACGAGCGTCATCAAGATCTCGTTGCGGCGCGGCGCCGCCAGCGAGATCGCGCCCACGGCGGTGACGAGGGCAAGCGGCGTCGCCAGGGCGAGCGCCTCCCAGAGCCGCCGATGGTGGCCGAGTAGGGCGAGGCCGGCCAAGCCGAGCAGGACGAGCACGACCTGGACGATCCTCCCCGGCGTCGAGGCCATCGCTTCCCCGACCCCGCCGCTCCACATCCGCCAGACCTTGCGGACCGTCATAGCGGCGTAGCCGAGCGGGTCTTCCTCGACGTAGTCGTAGAGGTTCTCTTTGCCGATCTTGCCGAGCGCCTCGTCGCGCGGCAGGTCCGGGTGGCGAGCGGCAACGCGGTCGAAGAGGGGAGTCGGGTCGATCCGGTCGAGCGCCTCGGAGCCGGGCGCCAGGTCACGCCCCAGCTGCCGCTCGACGAGCAGCGCCTTCACCCGCTGGTACTCCCCGTCGCCGGGGAGGTTGGTGCCGACGTAGAGGGCCTTGCCGCCGCCGGTCGAGATCGGCACGAGCCGGTCGAGGACGACCGCGTTGCGGACCGTCCAGGGCACGATCGGAAGGAGGAGGGCAAGGGCAAAGAGAGTCGCACCCGCGACTCCGGGCTTCAACCCTCGCTCACGCCAAATCCTGACAGCTGCCAGCACGCCAAACGCAATTCCCACCAGCAGGTACTCCGGCCTGATCATCGCGGTAAGACCAAGCAGGAACCCGGGAAGCATCCATCTCATCGCGCGGGTGGCGTGGGCATCCGATGCCCATAGAAACGCCAATATGGCCGCCGGCAGCGTCAGCATCGCCGGCGGCTCGCTGAACAGGGCGCCGGTCGAGTGGATGAAGGGCGGGTAGACGGCCACGCCAAAGGCGGCGAGTAGGCCGGCTTGGCGACCCGGTCCGTCACCGCCCACCGCTGCCCCGAGTCGCCTGCCCAGGAGGTAGACGAGCAGGATCGAGGCGAGCCCGCAGAGCAGCTCGACGATCCGCGCGGTGCCTTCGCGGGCGCCGTCGGTCACGTAGAAGGCAGCCGAGTAGAGGAGGGGGGCGCCGGGGGACCAGTCGCTCGAATCGCGGAGGAGAGCCCCGTAGCTGCCTTCCTCGTAGAGCCCCTTGGCGAGCGCGAAGTAGGCGCGGGAATCGTCGCCCGGGGCGCCGAGCGGCTCGACGACGCGGTAGGCGCGCAGCCCGAAGCCAAGGGCGAGTATCGCGGCGAGGAGGATCAGGGTGACGCGGCCGTGACGCTCGGGGAGCGAGCGCAGCCAGGCGCTCAAGGTTGCCATCTGCGCGCCAGGCTATCCGCGAGCGCAGTCGCTCCCACCCCAGCGAGAGCCGCGATCAGCGGCAAGGTGACGAGCACCCTACGAGGCGAGGCGACGAGCAGGGCGACGATCGCCGTGACGGCGACCAGCAGGACGGCGATGAGCAGCGTCGCGTCGGGTCGCCGGCGCACGAGCACTGCCAGCCCAGCGAGCGCCAGGGCGACCAGCGCGAGGTGGAGCGCCCGCCAGGCGGGCTCCTCCATCACGTCGCGCGGCCCTCGTGACCAGGCGCGCCAGACCTTCGCGGCGACGAACCCCGCGTACCCGAGCGGCCGTCCCGTCAGGTCGTTCCAGAGCCGTTCGCGCCCCATCCGCCCCAGCGCCTCGTCGCTCGGCAGGTTCGGATACCGCTGCGCGGCGAGCGCCGCGAGGATCTGCTCGAGGCGGACCCTCCCAAGCAGCGGGTGTGGCTCCTTCCCGCTGTATTTCATCGGTAAGGAGCCACGGGGCGGGTGTTCGGCGGCGAGCTGGCGGGTCAGCCTCGGGTGTCGCTCCAGCACCTCCTCGCCGACCCGTTCGGGGTCCCCGCCTGAGGGCATGTAGTTGCCGGCGAAGAGCACCTGACCCCCCCCGGTCGAGACCGGCACGAAGCGGTCCAGCACGACCGCGTTGCGCCCGGTCCAAGGCGCGACGACGACCGCCACGCCGGCCAAGAGCACTCCGGCATTGGCGAGCCCCACTCGCCACTCGTTCCGACCCCACGCCAACATCACCATCGCAAGCAAGACGCTGATCCCGAGGTACTCCGGCCTGACGAGCACGAGCGCGCCCAGCAAGAGCCCCGGCACCAGCCATCTCGCGCGGGTGGCGTGGGGCGTGGGGTCCTGGCCCGCCCACAGCATCGATAGGACGGCCCCGGACAGCAGCGTCGCCGCCAGCGGCTCGCCCATCAGCATCCCCTGGTACTCGAGTAGGGCCGGGTAGATCGCCACCGCCGCGGCGCCGATCAAGCCCGCGACCGGTCCGGCCAGGCACCTGCCGATCAGGAAGGTGAAGAGCATCGCTAGCGTCCCGGCCAGCGCCAGCACGAGCCTCGCGAAGCGCTCGTGCGCGCCGCCGCTCAGCTCGTAGACCCCGCCGACGAGGAGCGGCAGCCCAGGCGAGTAGTTGCTCGCCGGCTGGGTCGCGTTCGCTCCGAGGGTGAAGCCGTCGCCCTCCGCCAAGCGCTCGGCGATCGTCGCGTAGGCCGCCGCGTCGTAGACGGGGGACCGGCCGTCCCATGCCTCGGCGACCCGCAGCCCCAGCCCCAGCAGGAGGATCGTGACGAGGGCGGCAAGCGCCAGCCGACCCCCGTTCCGCGCCGCCAATCGCTCCGCATGGGCCGCCGCGACGCTCATCCCGCCGGATGCTATGTCGCGCCCGTCGGATACCCTGCCGCCACCTATGCGCGTCCTCATTCTCGGGGGCGACGGCTACCTCGGCTGGCCGACCGCCCTGCGGTTCTCAGCACGCGGCCACGAGGTGACCGTCGTCGACAACTTCGTCCGCCGTCGCTGGGTCCAGGGCGTCGGCAGTGACTCGCTGACCCCGATCCTCGACCTCGACCGGCGCGTCGAGGCCTGGGCGGAGGTTTCCGGAAGCGAGATCCGCAGCTTCGTCGGCTCGGTCGCCGACGGTGAGTTCCTCGATGCAGTCGTGGCCGAGGCCCGTCCCGACGCCGTCGTCCACTACGGCCAGCAGGCCTCCGCGCCCTACTCGATGGCCTCGCGCGAGCAGGCGGTCGAGACCCAGCACGGCAACGTGATCGGCAACCTCAACCTGCTCTTCGCGATCCGCGACCACGTCCCGGACTGCCACTTGGTGAAGCTCGGAACGATGGGCGAGTACGGCCAGCCCAACATCGACATCGAGGAGGGCTACATCGAGATCGAGCACAAGGGCCGCAAGGACGTGCTGCCGTACCCGAAGCTGCCGGCCTCGCTGTACCACTGCTCGAAGGTCCACGACTCGACCAACATCCACTTCGCCTGCCGCACCTGGGGCCTGCGCGCCACCGACCTCAACCAGGGCGTCGTCTATGGCGTCGAGACCGACGAGACCGCCCATGACGAGCGCCTCATCACCCGCTTCGACTACGACGAGGTCTTCGGCACCGTGCTCAACCGCTTCTGCGTGCAGGCGGTGATCGGCCACCCGCTCACCGTCTACGGCACGGGCGGCCAGACGCGCGGCTTCCTCAACATCCGCGACACGCTCCAATGCGTCGAGCTTGCCGTTGAGAACCCGGCCGACGCCGGCGAGTTCCGCGTCTTCAACCAGTTCACCGAGCAGTTCTCGGTGATCGAGCTGGCCGAGCTGGTCAAGGGAGCCGCCGAGCACCTCGGCTACTCGGTCGAGATCCAGCACTACGACAACCCCCGGGTCGAGAAGGAAGAGCACTACTACACCGCGGTCCACACCAAGCTGCTCGACCTCGGCCTCGAGCCGACGCTGCTGGGCGAGGAGCTGGTCGAGTCGATGATCCACGCGATCGAGCGCTACAAGGGCAACGTGATCGAGGGATCGATTGACCCGCGGACGCGCTGGGACCCCGCGAAAAGCCCTGCTGGCCGGGCATAGGCCCGCTGGTACCATCGCCCTCCGATGACTGCGGACCGATCCAGCCTGCGATGAGAGCCGCCGACGCGCTGATGGAAAGCCTCAAGGCCGAGGGCGTCAAGGACATCTTCGGCATCCCCGGAGGCGCCAACCTGCCGACCTACGACGCCCTCGTCGACGCCGGCATCCGCCACATCCAGGTCCGCCACGAGCAGGGTGGGGGCCACGCCGCCGAGGGCTACGCCAAGGCCTCCGGCCGGGTAGGCGTTGCCTTCGCCACCTCCGGGCCCGGCGCCACCAACCTGGTGACGGCGATCGCCGACGCGATGATGGACTCGGTGCCGACCGTCTTCGTCACCGGCCAGGTCCGCACCGAGCTGATCGGCACCGACGGCTTCCAGGAGGCCGACATCCTCGGCGCGACGCTGCCCTTCGTGAAGCACTCCTTCCAGTGCACCGATCCACGCGAGATCCCCGAGTACGTCCACGAGGCCTTCCACGTCGCCTCGACCGGCCGTCCCGGCCCGGTCCTGGTCGACGTTCCGCAGGACCTCTCGCGGGCAGAGATCGACTACGCGCCCCGCGCCGAGCCGGTCGAACTGGCCGGCTACAAGCCGATGAGCGCCGGCAACATCAAACAGGTGCGGATCGCCGCCAAAGCGCTCGCCAACGCGCGGCGGCCGATCCTCTACACGGGCGGCGGCGTGGTCAACGCGGACGCCGCCGAGGAGCTGCGCGAGCTGGCCGCCTGCGACCGCTTCCCGGTCACCTCGACCCTGATGGGCCTCGGCGCCTACCCCGCCTCGGGCGAGCACTGGCTCGGGATGCTCGGCATGCACGGCACCGTCACCGCCAACTGGGCGATGGACAACGCCGACCTGATCGTCGCGATCGGCGCCCGCTTCGACGACCGGATCACCGGCAAGCTCTCCGAGTTCGCGCCGCAGGCGAAAGTCATCCACATCGACATCGACCCGGCCGAGATCTCCAAGAACGTCGGCGCCCACATCCCGATCGTCGGCGACGCCAAGCTCGTCCTGCCCGAGCTGACCCGCGAATACCGGGCCCTGCAGACCGACACCACCCGCCTCGACGCCTGGTGGAAGCAGCTGCGGACCTGGCAGGAGGAGCACCCGCTCTTCTACGAGCCCGGCAAGAACGGCGAGATCAAGCCGCAGTTCATGGTCGAGGCGATGCACCGCGCCACCCAGGGCGACGCGATCGTCACCTCCGACGTCGGCCAGCACCAGATGTGGGCCGCGCAGTACTACGGGTTCGACAGGCCGCGGCGCTGGATCAACTCTGGCGGGCTCGGCACGATGGGCTTCGGCCTGCCGGCGGCGATCGGCGCCAAGGTCGCCCAGCCCAACGAGCATGTCGTCTGTCTCGCCGGCGACGGCAGCTTGATTATGAACTGCCAGGAGCTGGCGACCTGCGCCACCGAAGACATCCCCGTCAAGGTCTTCCTGATGAACAACGGCTACATGGGCATGGTCCGCCAGTGGCAGGAGCTCTTCTGGGACCGCCGCTACAGCTCGGTCGAGATGGGCCCGAGCCCTGACTGGGTGAAGCTGGCCGAGGCGTTCGGCGCGACCGGGATGCGCTGCGAGGACGCCGCCGACCTCGAGGAGACGATGGTTGCAGCCCTGGAGACGGACGGCCCGGTCCTGGTCGACGTGCGCGTCGCCCAGGAGGAGAACTGCTACCCGATGATCCCTCCGGGCGAAGCGGCGCGCGACATGGTCGAGGCGCCGAAGGCGGTGCGCTGATGGAGGCCGGGACTCCCGATCTGGTCAAACTCGAGGACCTCCACGTCCCCGGCCAGCTGAGCGGCCGCAAGCACATCCTTTCGATCCTGGTCGAGAACAAGCCGGGGGTGCTGGCTCGGATCGCCGGCCTCTTCTCGCGGCGCGGCTTCAACATCGACACCCTGGCGGTCGGCCCGACCGACGACCCGAGCATCTCGCGGATCACGCTGACCCTCGACGGCGCCGTCCACCCGATCGACCAGGTCACCAAGCAGCTCCACAAGCTGGTCAACGTGCTGAAGATCCGCGACATGGAGCCGGCCGAGACGGTGGCTCGGGAGATGGCGATGTTCAAGGTCTCCGCGGCGGTCGAGAACCGGGCCGAGATCATGCAGTTCGCCGAGATCTTCCGCGCCAAGATCGTCGACGTCGCCAGGCGCACGATGACGATCGAGGTGACCGGCTCCGCCGACAAGATCGAGGCCTTCGAGCGGATGATCCGCCCCCACGGCCTGATCGAGATGGTGCGGACGGGAGAGATCGCGATTGCGAGAGGCGGCGACTGAGGATCTGATCGCCCGCCTGCGCCTAGGCGCGGAGCGGGCCGGTGGGGGAGCCCGGCGAACGCTGGTCAGCGCCACCGTCTCGATCGAGGCGACCGACGTCGCGGCGACGGTCTTCGCATCGCGCCTGGCCTCCGACCGCTGGTTCTGCTGGGAGCAGCCGGATCGCGGCTTCGCGCTCGGGGCGCTCGGGATCGCCCACGAGGCGACCTCACGCGGTGACTCGCGCTTCGAGGACGTGGCGCGCGAGTGCTCGCGGCTGCGCGACGGGGCGATCGTCGAGGCGCCGCCGGGGCTGCCGCCCGGCGCCGGAGCGGTCTGGACAGGCGGCTTCGCCTTCGACCCCGCGGGCGGCACGGAGCCGCAGTGGTCGTCCTTCGCCCCAGCCGTCATGGCCCTGCCGGAGCTCTCGATCTGCCGTCAGGGGGAAGAGGCTTTCCTGACCGCCAACCTGGTCGTGGCGTCCGGGGGCGAGGTGGGCGGTGCGATCGAGCGCCTGGCCGGCCGGGTCGCCGCGCTCCGCCACGAGCCGCTGCCGCTGATCGACCCGCACCCGACCGGCCGGGCGCGGATTCGCAGCGCGCACCCGCCCGGCGAGTTTGAGCGGGCGGTTGCCGCCGCGACGAAGCGGATCGAGCGGGGCGAGCTGAGCAAGGTGGTCCTGGCCCGAGAGGTCTGCGTGACCGCGACCTCTGCCCACGACCCGGCCGCGGTGTTCGGCGCGCTGCGTGAGGTCTTTCCCTCCTGCTTCTGCTTCTGCTGCGGCACGCCGGAGGCCGCCTTCCTCGGCGCCAGCCCCGAGCTTCTCGTGCGCCGCTCGGGCGCCGCCGCCTCGACGGTGGCGCTGGCCGGCTCGACCCGGCGCAGCTCCGACCCCTCAGTTGACGACCACCTCGGCGAGCAGCTGCTGCGCAGCGACAAGGACCGCCGCGAGCAGCGGATCGTCGCCGAGCGGATCGTGCGGGCGCTGCGGCCCCACGCGGTCTGGGTCGAGGCGGCAGGCGAACCGGATCTGGTCAAGGTGGCGAACATCCAGCACCTGGCGACGCCGGTGATCGCCCAGCTGGCCGAATCGCACTCGGCGGTCGAGCTGGCCGGCCTGCTGCACCCGACGCCGGCGGTCGGAGGAGAGCCGTGGGGGAGCGCGCGCGAGGCGATCGGCGAACTGGAGCGCATGGACCGCGGCTGGTACGCCGGCCCGGTCGGCTGGATGGACGCCACCGAGGACGGCGAGTTCTGCGTCGCCCTCCGCAGCGCCCTGCTGCGCGACCGCGAGGCCCATCTCTACGCGGGAGTCGGCGTGGTCGCCGGCTCCGACCCGGCCGCCGAGCTGGCCGAGACCGAGGTCAAGCTCGGCGCGATCTTGCCGCTGCTAGCGGACTAATTGATCCAGCCTCCGTCCGCATCCAGAGCTCGGCCACGCCGGACGGCCTTCCTGCGGCCGACCGCCCTTCGGGCGCGGCGTCCCTGAATCAGGTCCGCCAGGTCGAAGCGAGCGTTGCCCACACGTGTTGTTCGACACCGGCGCGTCCCGGACCGGCGCGAGGCGGGACGGATCGCTTTCTAAGCGGCGCCCGAACGACGAGCGCCCGCCGCGTGACGCGACGGGCGCTCGCTCGAAGGGCGGCTGAGCCGCCTCATTCGTTTGCTGTCAGGGTTCGCTCGCTTTCACCGCAACCGCGAAGGCGTCCTGCAGTTTGCCTTCGAGGATGGCGGTGTTGTTGCCGGCCGGCGAGGGGAGGCCGACGATCGAGTTGACGAACGGGTCGATCAGGAACGAGAACAGGCCACCGCAGCCGTTCGCTGCCGCGGCCCCGAACGAGTTGTTGACGAGTTTCCCGCCGCTGATGGTGAGCATCGTGCCCGTCGGGTTCGGGGTGACCGTCCCCAGCGCGCCTTCGATCGGCTGGTTCGGCGGCGGTGGAGACGTTTTCCCGGTGATGAAGTCGATCACCACGGGATTCGAGTTCGACCCGATGTAGCAATTGTTGCCGAGGAACGGGTTGCTCAACTTGATTTTCACCGGCAGCGAGATCGCCGTCCCCTGGCCGGTGAACAGGTTCTCCGGGCTGACGAAGACCTCTGTCGAGGGGGCCGCCAGTTCGACCGTCGCCGTGACTCCGGTGAACCCGTTGTTGATCGTTTCGTTGAACAGGTCCCGGAGGAATTTCGGCCACCAGAGTGGCGCTTGAATTCCAAGCAGGCCGCCCGGCACCGGCTGCGGCGTTTTCGAGAGCGTGACGCCATTTTCAGCCCCGAAGAAGTGCGGCTCGCCCACGTCGAACGCCAGCCCCCCTTGCAGGACGACCGGGTTTTTTAGCGGAACGGTTTTTTTGCCCACCTGAAAGAAACCGCCGGTCGATTCCGAGTAGATGCAGAATTCGACGGTCGGGTTGTTGAGCGGGCACTCGCCGAACTGGGCGAATTCCCCTGTTGGACTGTGCGACGCCGCGACGGCCTGACTGGCCGGCACGAGCATCACCGCCGTCATCGCGACGGCGAGCATGATCTTTCTCATCACGGTGCTTCCTTCCTTGCTCAAGGCCAGGTGCGGCGCGTCGACGCGCGGTATCCCCGCCGACACAAAAGGGTCAAGGCCCTAGCCACGGAAAAGCTCCTCCCATCGGTGCTTACCACCGGCCCGTTTAAATAAACAGATTTCTTTTAGCAGAAAGCGCCGGCGGCCGCCAGCCCCGGCGCGATTTTGGAGGAGGCGCTCAGCG
>DASQDJ010000043.1:0-3310 GCA_035634215.1 Solirubrobacterales bacterium
CCTGGGGCGGTCTACAAATTCGCCCGCGGGACCTTCGACTTCGCCGATGGCCGTCGCATCACCTCGACCCTGCTCCGCGACTGCAAGGTCCGCTGAGTGGACCCGCTCCGCGCGCTCGCCGAACAGCTCCGCGACGAGGAGACGCCGATCTCCTCGCACGTCGCCGAGACCGAGGAGGACCCTGGCCTCGGCCGCCTCGCCGCGGCGGGGCCGCGTGGGGCGCTCGCCCCCGAGGAGTACGCGCTGGTCGTCGAGTCGGTGCGGGAGGGCTATCTCCTTCACTACGACGAGTCGCGCCTCCTCGCCGGGCACGACCCGGACCTCGGCCTGCTGGCGGGCGACTACCTCTACGCGCTCGGAATCGAGCGCCTTGCGGCGCTCGGCGACGCCGAGGCGGTCGGCGTGCTCGCCGAGCTGATCGGCCGCTGCGCCCAGCTGCACGCGGAGGGACGGGACGCGGAGGCTCCGGAGCTCTGGCGTCGCGCTGCCGCCGCGGTCGGCGGGGCCGGCTAGCCGAGCGACTCGCGCAACGCGGCGTCGGCCGCTTCCAGGGTGCGGTCGACCGTCGCCTCGTCGTGGGCGAGCGAGACGCACCAGGCCTCGAACTGCGACGGCGGCGGGTAGACGCCGCGTTCGAGCATCGCCCGGCAGAAGCGGGCGTGCGCCCGCAGGTCGCAGGCGGTCGCGGCGGCGAAGTCGCGCACCGGCGCGGCACTGAAGAAGAGCGTGACGAGCCCCGGGGCCGACGCGACCCGCAGCTCCCGGTTGGCGGCGAGCTGCCGCAGGCCCGCGGCGAGGCGATCGGTCAGCGAGCCGAGCCGCTCGTAGGCGGCGGCGTCGAGCTGGCGCAGCGTCGCCAGGCCGGCCGCGACCGCGAGCGGGTTGCCCGAGCGGGTGCCGGCCTGGTAGACGTCGCCGGCCGGAGCGACCCGCTCCATCGCCGCGCGCGGCCCGCCGAAGGCCGCGGCGGGCAGCCCGCCGCCGAGCACCTTGCCCATCACGGTCAGGTCCGGCTCGACCCCGTACAGCTCCTGCGCACCACCCCGAGCTACTCGGAAGCCGGTGATCACCTCGTCGAGGATCAGCAGCGCGCCCGCCCCGCGCGTCGCCTCGCGCAGGAAGCCGAGGAAGCCCTCCTCGGGCGGGACCACGCCCATGTTCGCCGCGATCGGCTCGGCGAGCAGCGCCGCCACGTCGTGCTCGGCGAGCGCCCGCTCGACCGCGCCGCGATCGTTCCAGGGGATGACGACGGTGCCGGCCGCCTGCGCCACCGTGACGCCTGGGCTGGCCGGGACGGCAAGCGTCGCCAGGCCCGAGCCAGCGTCGGCGAGCAGGCCGTCGGAGTGGCCGTGGTAGGCGCCGGCGAACTTGACGACCGTCTCGCGGCCGGTGATCGCCCGCGCGAGGCGAACCGCGCCCATCGCGGCCTCGGTGCCGGAGCTGGTCATGCGCAGCATCTCGACCGAGGGGATGCGGGCGGCGACCTCCTCGGCCAGCTCCACCTCGCCCGCCGTCGCCGCCCCGTAGCTGGTTCCCAGCGAGGCCGCGTCGCGCACCGCCGCGACCACCTCCGGCTGGGCATGGCCGAGGATCAGCGGCCCCCAGGACCCCACCCAGTCGAGGTAGCGGTTGCCGTCGACGTCGACCAGCTCGCACCCCTCGCCGCGCTCGACGAAGGTCGGCTCTCGGTCGATCTGCCGCATCGCCCGCACGGGACTATTCACCCCGCCGGGAAGGACCTTCAGTGCCCGGCGGTAGAGCTCCGCCGAACGGGCGCCGCTAGGAATGCTCTTCCTCCCAGCGCCGGTAGTCGTCGGTGAAGTAGTGGAGGCGGATCTTCTTGTACTCGGTCGACGAGTAGAGGGTGGCACGGTCGTCGGGGCCCATCCCGCACTCGGCGGCGATCGAGTCGAGGATCGCGTCGCACTCCTCCTTGGAGCGACCATGGGCCATCGTGAAGACGCTGTAGGGCCAGTCGGGATAGGTCGGCCGCTGGTAGCAGTGGGAGATGCCGCGGAAGGCGGCCATGCGGCGACCGGTCGCGAGGATCTCGCCCTCGGGGACCTTCCAGACGCCCATGCCGTTGGCCGAGAAGCCGGCGCGGCGGTGGTAGAGGATCGCGGCGACGCGCCGCAGCAGCTTGCGATCGACCATCCCGCGCAGGTGGTCGAGGAGGCCCTCGGTCGAGAGGCCCAGGGCCTCCGCCGCCTCGTCGTAGGGCCGCTCGACGGCCGCCATCGGGCCCTGCAGAGCCTTGATCACCGCGACGTCCCGATCGTCGTAGGGCTGCGGCTCCAGCTCGCGCGGCGGCGCCGCCTCGACCGCGGCGGCGAGCGCGTCGGTCCCCTTCTCCATCTCCAGGTTCATGTTGATCTTGAAGAGGGTCAGAGTCGGCAGCTGGCGCATCGACTCGGCGCCCGTCTCGCCCATCAGCGCCTCCAGCGTCCCCTCCATGCCGAGCTCGGAGTCGGGCGGCACGGCGATCGTGAACCAGAGGTTGAAGTCGTGGGTGCGCAGGTAGTTGTGCGAGACGCCGGGATGGGCGTTGACCGCGGCGGCGGCGCGCTGCGGGTGCTCGGCGTCGACTTTCGCCGCGACCAACATCGACTCGTAGCCGAGCGCCCTGGTGTCGAAGATCGGCGTGATCTCGCGGATGATGCGCCCGTCGAGCAGGCGCTGGGTTCGAGCCAGGACGTCCTCCAGCTCGAGCTCCGCCTCGGAGGCGACCAGCGCGAACGGCTCCGGGTCGAGCGGGAAGCTCGACTGCAGGAGGTTCATCAGCCGCTTGTCGGTCTCGTCGAGCGGGATCGCCGAGCCGCCCTTGCGGCTGCGCGCCTTCGACTGTGGGACTTTCACGGACCTCAGTGACATAAAGCGCTCCGGCTCATAGCCAGCCGGCTGCCTCCTTCGCGTAATAGGTGACGATCGCGTCGGCGCCGGCGCGGCGGATCGAGGTGAGCGTCTCCAGCACGGCGGCGCGCTCGTCGATCCAGCCGTTGGCGGCGGCCGCCTTCAGCATCGAGTACTCGCCGGAGACATGGTAGGCGGCGACCGGAGCGCCGGTCTCCTCCTTGACCCGGCGCACCACGTCCAGGTACGGCGTCGCGGGCTTGACCATCAGCATGTCGGCGCCCTCCTCCAGGTCCAGCTTCGCCTCGCGGACGCCCTCCGCCGCGTTGGCGGGATCGAGCTGGTAGACGCGCCGGTCGCCCTCCGCCGGAGTCGACTCGGCCGCGTCACGGAAGGGGCCGTAGAAGGCGGAGGCGTACTTGGCGCTGTAGGCGACGATCGGCACGCCGGGATGACCCTC
>DASQDJ010000044.1:0-5312 GCA_035634215.1 Solirubrobacterales bacterium
CAGGCGAGGCGATCCGCTCACCGCCCGCCTCCCTTTTTCCGACCCGATCGGAAGAGACCGCGGTCGCCGCCCCGCGGCAGGACCCGGAAGCTGCGCCGCACCGGCGTCGGGTCGGCGTTGCCGAGGGCGTCGATCGCGTAGGCCTCGAAGCGGTGGCGGCCGACTCCCACGCGAATCCGCTTCGGACTGGCACAGGGACGGAACGGGCCGCCGTCGAGGCGGCAGGCGAAGGTCGAGCGGGCGCGCGAGGACTCGAAGCCGAAGACGACGACTCGCTTCGCGCGGCGGCTCGCGACCCGCAGGACCCCGGGCGGCACCTTGGTCAGCGTGGTCTCGGGAACCGGCCCGTCGACCGTCCAGACGTAGGGCTCGGGCGTCGGGTCGACGTTGCCGGCGCGGTCGACCGCCCGCACCTCGAACACGTGGCGGCCGTTGGCCACGCCGGCGTACGCCTTTCCGGCGGGCTCGCAGGCGGCGAAGGCCTGGCCGTCGAGCCGGCACTCGAACCGCCCCCCGGGCTCGTTGGTCGTGTAGGTGAAGCGAGCCGAGGGCTGTTTCGTGTGCTTCGGCGGGCCGGAGAGGATCGCCGTGAAGGGTGCCGTCGCGTCGCCGAACGCCGTGTCGACGAAGAAGGTGTGGACTGCGGGCGTCGGGTCTTGGTTGGTCGCCTGATCGGACGCCCAGACGCGGAAGGTGTGGTTGCCGTCGGCGAGGAAGAAGAAGGTTTTCCCCGGTTCGCAGGTCTGCGTCGGCCCGTTGTCGAGGCGGCAGACGAAGGTCGGGTGCTCCTCGGAGGAGGCGAACGAGAAGGAGGCCGAGAAGCCGCTGGAGACGGGCCCCGGCGTGGCGGTGATCGTCGTGTCCGGCGGCACGGTGTCGACCTCGAAGGTCCACTGCAGCGGGGTCGGGTCCGGGCCAGCCTCGCCGAGGCCGAAGACCTCGAAGTCGTATTTGCCGTCGGCGAGGGGCCCGTACGCGACGCCCGAGCCCTCGCATGGAGCGAAGGGCGCCTGGGCGGGCGCCCCGATCGGATGGGGCGCGAGCCGGCAGCGGAACTCGCTGCCGTACTCGCGCGGGACGGTGTCGTAGTCGAAGAAGGGCGTCGTGTCGTTGGTCGGGTTGCGGGGGGTTATGTCGAAGCCGGTCGTCAGCTGGCAGGGCGCGAAACCGCCAGGGACCCCTTCGGCGTTGTTGCGCGGCGGAGCCGGGGTCGGCTCGGGCGGCGTCATCGGTGGCGAGTTCGGAGGAAGCACGCCGTCGAAGAAGTGGGCCGGGCTTGGGCGGGCATCGTCCTCGGGATCGAGCCAGGTCGAACAGCCATGGCCGATCGAGCGACCCAGGTCGTAGACGTCGTCCTCACCCGCACGAACGAGTTCCGCGTTGGCGGCCTGCGGGTCCGCGAGGCCGAGAGCGCTCGGCTGAGGGAAGCTCCCCCAGGTGGCGCAGTCAGCCGGAAAGGGGCCCGTCAGGCAGAGGGCGCCGGCGGCGGGCGCCAGCGCGTCCTCCGCCTCCAGCTCGAAGTCGGGCGCCGGGAAACCGGGCGCCAAAGCGGCCGGCGGCCGTGCCAGCAGGATCGGACGCTGAGCCTGGCCGACTAGCTCGTCGCCGGAGAGCGCGAAGTCGTCAGTCTGGACTCCGTCCGGGCCGTAGAAGCGAAGCTCGACCCCGTCGAGGTCCTGCTGACCGTCGACGGTCATCTGCAGCATCACGTACTCGGCGGCCGGGTCCGCCTGGGTCCCGACGCCAACGGAGCGGATGAGAATCGGCGAATCCGTGGGCACCGGCGCCGCCTCTGCCGTCGACGCCATGAGCGAGAGCGCGAGCATCGCCCCGCCCAAGATCCGACCCTCATAAACATCACGTTACGGAAAGCGCTCCACGATCGCAAGAGAGCGGCGGCCCGGAAGAGGAACCGCCTCGAGCGATCGTCGCCTAGCGTCGTCGATCGGTCCGAGCCCTGCGTCCCGTGCCTTTGCCACCCCGCCGCTTGTCGCCTTTGCGGCTCGCTTTGCGCCCCTTGCGGCAGGAGGTCTTGACCTTCGGCCGCACGTTCAGCTTGCGGGCGTTCTGGGCGACCATGCGAACCGAGGCCCGGCTGCGCTTGGCCGCACAGAGGTGTTCGGAGTTGACGATCAGCGATCGTTTGCCGCCGAACATGTTGAGGACGAATTTGGAGACCGGGGCGTCGGGGACGACGTCGAAGGTGCTCCTGATCCCGGTGCCGCCGCCTTTGAGGCGGACCGAGTCGATCCGGCCGACCAGCTCGACGTCGAACTGGCCTTTCAGCGAAGCGACCATGTCGGGCAGGGGGTTGTCGGAGCTGCGCAGGTAGACGTTGCCGACCAGGGGCTCTTTGAGCAGCGGCGTCCAGGCGGTGGCGGTGCCGTAGATCGAGCCCTCCGGGCAGGCGTTTGCGGCGAACTGGACTCGGGTGCAGAGGGTGCGGATGTTTTCCTGGGCCAGGAAGGAGGAGCCAGGGAGGGTGACCGCGGTGCGGGCGATGTTGGCGTCGCCTGGCCTCGCGGTCAGGGTGGCGCGCAGGCGCTGGTAGGCGCCTCTGCGGGTGCCGCCGAAGTAGCGCATCTTCAGGGTCGGCTTGAAGCCCAGGTTCTCGCAGCCGCCGACCTGGAAGCGGTTTGAGACGCCTACCGAGACGTCGTCGCCTGGGACGAGCGGGTCGGCGGCCCCGCCCAGGGTGCCTCCGACCGACATCGGCGAGCAGTTGGTCGGGTTCAGCATGAAGCTCGGCTTGGTGATGTTGACCGAGATCCTTCGGATCCGCAGGGGCACGCCGCCGACGATGTAGGGGACTTTGGTGGAGGCGATCGTCACCTTGGCCGTTCTCGGGTCCACGTAGCCGGCGGAGCGGATCACCACGTTGCCGAGGTCGAAGGTGGGGCTCTGCGGGGTCCCTCCGGCGATCGCCGGGGTGATCACGACGATCGAGAAGGGGGCGCGGGGTTGGGGGCCCGCTCCGTCGGGGTCATAGGGGCCGGCGATGTAGAGGCGGCCGGGGGTTGGGAGGGGCAGCGGGCCCGCTCCCGCCAGGGCGTTGACGGTGCCCATCTGGGAGGCCCGCGGGCAGGAGGGGCTGGCGGTCTCCTCGGCGCCGGAGCGAAGCTTTGCGGCCTCGATCAGGTGCTCGGGGCAGTAGGGGGTCTCGGTCAGGTTGGCGCTCAGGCCCGGGGGCATGTCGGCTGAGATCGCCGAGATCTCCTGGTGGCCGTCGTTTCGCGTCACGTTCAAGACGAGGTTGGTGTAGGCGCCGGCCTGGGTGTTGGTGGAGCCCGCTTCGAAGCCAGGACCGAAGACGCGGTCCTCGGGCTCGGTCACGCAGTGAAGGCCGTTTGGCATCGAGGCGATGTCGAAGGGGTCTTGGATCGCCGGCTCGGGGCCGGAGTGCGGGAAGGACCAGGGGATCAGGGAGATCTGGTTTCTGAACTGGCCGCAGACCGGCGGCGTGTTCAAGGGCGCGCGGGCTCCCGATTTGAAGTGAAGCTCGAAGGTGTCGAAGGGCAGCTGGGGGTTGTCGAGGAAGGTGGTGGCGATCTGGCCGGTGTCGGGGTCGAGGTCGACCTTGCCCGGCAGCTTGATGCTGAGTCCCCGCTCCTCGTCCTGGGAGACCATGTAGATGGCGGTCAGGGAGCCCGGGAAGGGGTTGTCGTGCTGGGGAGCGGCGAAGACCGAGCCGAACAATGGATCGGGCAGCAAGGGGCTGACGATCTCAAGCGTGCCGATCTTGGAGTTGTCGGGGCAGCGATGGGGGTCGTTGTTGAAGGTGACTTTGGGGGAGAGGGCCGTCAGGCCGACCTGGGCGGTGGTGCAGCCCGCCACGCCGTTTGCCGCCGCCGGGTTGAAGGACGTTCCCTGGGGAAGCTGCACGGTCGTGTCCTTGAGGTGCGCGGTCGCCCTGCCGGCCGGGGTCTTCCAATAGGCGGGGGCGCCGGTGTCGTCGGAGGGGTCGAAGGGCAGGTTGGGGTTGCCGAGCGCTTCTTGCGGCGGGTCGTTGTTCTGGGGGACCGAGAGGGTGACGTCGAGGCCCGAGGGGCTGTCGGCGACTTTGACCGTCGGTTTGAGGGTGATCGAGGGGTCGAAGGAGAGCTCGTCGCAGTCGGTGACGAGCTCAGCGACCGTCGTCGCCGAGATGAACGTACCCCCCGCCGAGACCGGCTCCTCCCATGAGTCAGCTTCGACGCTGACCGACGGTGGCGTCGGAGCGCACTCGGTCGGGTTGGTGAAGAAGGGCCTGATGGGCAGCGGGTTCCCTTCGCTGTCTTGCCAGGCGGGATCCCCGGGGTCGTAGCTCTGGGCGTCTTGCGGACCTACGCCGGCCAGGGGTATCCATTGCTTTTCCGGGCTGAAGTACGAGCCCGGCTCGATCCGCCACTTGTCGTGCTCCGCCGCCCACGGCACGCCCCAGAGCGTGATCGTCTGGCCGAAGAGCGGGGCGTAGTTTGGGATCAGGAGCGCGAGCGTGTCCACGCCGTAGTCGCCGTTCGTGCGGCCCCGCGCCGTCACAGGCACGTTGAACAGGGCCGCGATGTTGCCGACCAGGAACTCCGCGGTCACCGTGTCGCGCGCCTCCGCCGCATAAACGGGCTGGGTGTCGAGGGTGGGCTGGGTCGTGTACAGGGCAATGGAGCTGATCCCAGCTTGCGAAGGCGCGGGGCACAGTGGCGGGACCGCCTGGGCGGCGATCGCCGGGCACTTCGGCAGCACCTCAGGATTGCCGACCACCCCGGGGGGCAGCTTGGCGACGATGTTCTTGACGGTTCCGTCGAGCCACGGGGGCCCCTCCGGCTCAACCTGGGTGAAGAAGAAGCTCGCGGTGGCGTCAGGATGGGCTCCGGCCTGCGTGACCGGGTCCAACCGCCACGACGGCTCTTTGCCTGCCGGCCAGGGGATCCCGGATCCGCGAGTCACCGCTCCCTGGTATCCGGTGTCCATGCAGTGCGGTCGAACAGTCGGCGGTTCGGCGCCTCCATTCGACGGTCCGACGCCTCCGTTAGAGGTCGAGGAGCTCGAGAGATCGCAGGTCCCCGCCCAGAGCATCCTGTCGCCTGGGAACACCGGCATGTCCGGGACGCCCGGCTCCCCCGTGTTGACGGGCGCGAAGCCGAACTCGGCCGACGCTTGGGACGACGTGAGGAGGGCTGCCGTGCAGGCAAGTGCCGTCAGGATCGTCAGCTTCCTCTTCATCGTCCGCCCCTCCCGTCGCGCCGAGTGCATGCTCTCGATCTCTTACCGACGTTCCTTGCCTTCCTTTCGAGCTTGGCGGCCCGTCGGCTCAGTTTTTTCGCTCCCCCGTCGCT
>DASQDJ010000045.1:0-5409 GCA_035634215.1 Solirubrobacterales bacterium
TGACCGCCTTGGGCGGTCGCGTCGGCGCGTGCGCTTGGCGCGCGCATCTCCTCGCCAACGGCGCGACTCGACCTACGCAGTTCCCGAAACCGAAGACCGATCACCACAAGCTCCAGCGACAAGGGCAAGGAAGCGAATCAGCCCAGCCACGACAACGCTCAACGTCTCACCGAATCCCCTCGATAAGGGGCCGACCCGGAGGCCGACTGACCTCCGTCTAGCCCTAACCCCTACCGCACGACACACTGGGAACCCTTCGGTTCGGCCGATGCAAGCCGCCCTGCGAATGGACAAGGGGGCGATGGTCGGAGTGACGAAGATCGGCCCCAGGAACGCGAACTACTGGATCAACGCGGTCGCCGAAGGCGGCGAGGACTACTACACGAAGCCGGGGGAGGCGAAGGGCGAGTGGCGAGGCGAGCTGGCAGCCCAGCTCGACCTGCTCGGCGAGGTTGACCACGACGCCTACGCGGCGGTGCTCGCCGGCAAGCACCCCAGCACCGGCGACGTGCTGGTCGACCGGCCCGAGCCGCGCGTCTTCACCGACTCCCAGGGCCGCGAACGACGCCTCGATCCGATCCTCGGCTACGACGTGCGCTTCTCGGCTCCCAAGTCGGTCTCCCTCCTCTACGCGGTCGGCTCCCCGCGGGTCCGCGAGGCCATCGTGCAAGCCCACGACGAGGCGGTCGCCGACTCGATCGCCTACCTCGAGCGAAACGCCTGCTTCGTGCAGCGGGGCAAGGGCGGCAAGTCGATCGAGCCCGGTGCCGGCCTGGTCGCAATGGCCTTCCGCCACCGCTCCTCGCGTGCCGGCGACCCCGCCCTGCACACCCACGTCGTCACGGCCAACATGACGCGGGCGCTCTCCGACGGCCGCTGGCTCAGTCTCGCCGCTCCGAAGGGCCGCACGCCCTTTTGGCTGCACGCCAAGGCGGCGGGCCACGTCTACCAGGCGGCGCTTCGCGCGGCCGTCACGCGCGAGCTCGGGGCCGAGTGGCAGGCGCCCCACAACGGCTACGCGGACCTCGAGGGAATCGAGCGGCCGGTCGTCGAGCACTTCTCCCAGCGGCGCGCGGAGATCGTCGCGGCGATGGCCGAGCGCGGCGCGACCTCCGCCGCCGCCGCCGAAGTGGCCGCCTACCGCACCCGCGATCGAAAGGACTACGGCGTCGATCCCGACGGCCAGCGGGCGGAGTGGATATCGCGCGCCGCCGAGTTCGACCTGACTTCCTCCTCGATCGACCGGCTCCTCGGCCGCGGTCGCCGACGCGAGCCCCAGGCAGTCCGGGCCGGCGACGTCGACCATGCGCTCGCCGACCTCGAGGCCCACCACTCCCACTTCGACCGCCGCGACCTGCTCTGCGCACTGGCGAACCGGATGCGCGAGGGCGCCGACCCCCGCGCCCTGGAGTCGGCCGTCGACTCGCTGCTGGTGAGCGACCGCCTGGTCAAGGTCCACCAAGGCGCCGGCCCACTCGACTCGACCTACTTCACGACGCCGCGCCTGTGGGAGATGGAGCAGCGCTTTATGCAGACGGCGCGAAGCGGCGAGAAGGCGGGCGCCGCCGTCGTCGAGAAGTCGGTCCTCGCGGCCGTCCTCGACCGCCACCACTACCTGAGCGCAGAGCAGCGCGAGATGGTGCGGCGCCTCACCACCGGCGGCGAGCGCATCGTCGCCGTCTCGGCGTTGCCGGGCGCCGGCAAGACCACCGCCCTCGCCGCCGCGCGGGAAGCGTGGGCGGCGGCGGGCTACCAGGGCGTCGGCGTCGCGACGGCGCGAAGCGCATCGGCGCAGCTCGGAGAAAGCACCGGGATACCGGCCACCTCGATCACCCGGTTCCTCATCCAGACGCAGGAGCGAATCGACCAAGGCCTCGAGCCGCTGCCGCCTCGCACCGTGATCGTCATGGACGAGCCCTCCACGACCCCCACGCACTACATGGCCGCGCTCGCGGACCTGGCGGAGGGCTGCGACGGCAAGCTCGTGATGGTCGGCGACCCCCGCCAGATCGGGGCAGTCGGTCCCGGCGGCCTCTTCGGCAACATGACCAACGAGGTCGAGCCGATCGTCCTCACGGAGATCCGCCGCCAACGCGATCCCGTCGACCGCTACGTCGTCCAGCTCGCCCACGAGGGCCGGGGCTCCGACGCGCTCGACGTGCTGGCGATGAAAGACCGCCTCGTGATCGCCGACACGCTAGACGAGGCACTCGACGCCCAGGCCCTCGACTGGCACCAACGCTTCGTCGCCGGCGAGGACGCCGTGATGATCGCGCGTCGCACCCGCGACGTGGCCGACCTGAATGAGCGGGCACGCCATCTGCTCAGCGCCGACGGCAGGCTCGGACAGGAGACGATCCGCATCGGCGAGCAGGAGTTCGCGGTCGGCGACCGCGTCGTAACCAGGGTCAACACGCCGCGAATCTCCAACCGCGAGCGCTGGGACGTCGTCGCCGTCGACCAAGCCGAGCAGCACCTCTTCCTGCGCCAGATCGGCGGCGAGGGTCGAGCGGTTCGCCTCGATCGTCGCTACCTCGACAAGGTCACGAAGTCCGGCGAGCCGGCAGTGCAGCACGCCTACGCCCTGACCACGTATACGACGCAGTCAAAGACCTTTGACTCGACCTTCGCCTTCCTCGATTCGGGCATCAGCCGCGAGGACTTCACCGTCGCGATCTCTCGCAACAAGGGACCCGTCATCGCCTACGGAGTCGCCACCTCCGAGCTGACCGATCCCGACCTCGGGCCGGGGATCCGCGACATCGAGGACGCCGCTCACGAGCTCCGGGCGGGAGCCGAGAGGACCGCGGGCGAGTACGCGGCGACCGAGATCGGGCTGCGCAAGCGCATCGAAGCGAAGTCGCCGAGCGAGCTGGTCAATCGCCGAGCCGAGCTTGAGACCCGCCGCGCGGCGGAGCATGAGCGCTCCCCGGCCCAGGAACGGCTCGACGCGCTCGAGCAGCGGATCGACGACGGCAAGGCACACTTAGCGGACCTCGCGAAAGAGCGCGCGGCGCTGAGGGCGCGGGAGCGCCCCGAACCCGATCGCCTGCGACGCATCGAGGCCGGCGAGCGCCGCTCCTCGGTGCAGCTCCGCCGGCTTGAAACGGAACGCGAGGATCTCGCGACGGATGCCGCTGAGGATGCGCGTCGCCGCGTCGGCCTCAGCCCCAGCGAGCGAGCGGAACTGGCCGTGATCGAGGATCACCTGACCGCGCTTCGCCGCCGCCAGGTGACGGCCGAGCGGTTTCAGACCACGCCGATGATCGAGGAGAGCCTCGGTGCCCGGCCGAAGGACGAGAGGAAGGCAGCGCTGTGGAACGAGGGAGTAGATGCGATCTACGCCTTCCGCCAGCGCCACGGACTCACCTCGACGGAGGGCCACCCGCTCGGTTCGCCGTCTCGCGACCCGAAGCGAAACAGCGAGCGGCGCCAGGCCGAGCAGCGACTCGCCCGAATTCAGCTGCGGCTCGGAAAGCAGCGGGTGCGCCGCGCCGATCGGAGTATGCGAATCGGCCGCTAGGAAGCGGGCCACGGTCGGCTGCCCTTACTCGCTGGCGCTTTGCTGATCTCGCCTCAGTGGCGTGAAATCTCCGCCTCGGCCTTCGTCGCCGCCTGAACACCGAAGTAGGGACGGACCGCAACATGAATGAGTTCCGGTAGAAGATCCCTCAGCGCGCCGTCCGCGCGAATCGCCAGACGGTGGTGGAGCACGGAGAAGATCCCACCGGCGACTCCCATCGCCGTCACGTGCGTCGGAGGGGCCAAGCTCTCCGGTTCGAGCCACGCGGTGTCGATAAACGCGGCTGAGGTCTTCAGCAGACGATCCAATCGCGCCGTCGCCATCGTGCCGGCAGCCCGCGCTTCAACGATCAACGCTCGCGCGACGACGTGGTCGCGGTCAAGGTAGTCAAGGATCGTCGCCAGGCCTGCACGGAGCTTTGAGATCCAGTCGTGCTCGCCGCCACAGACGCCAAGCACGGTAGCCCGAGCCTCGGCCTCCGCGGCCGCAGACGCGGCCAAGTAACAGGCACTTCGATCCCCAAAGTGAAAGAAGAAGGTCGGCCAGGAGACCCCCGCCACGTCGATCACCGAGGCGATCGTCGTGTCGTGAAAGCCGCGCTCCCCGACGACCTTCAGCATGGCGGCCATGAGCAACTGACGCTCGCCCGGATCGCTGAGTCGCAGTTCGCTCGCGCCCGCGCTGGAGGGCGCGGCGCCTCGCCCGCGATGGCCGTTCTCCTCTTCCCGGCGGCCCCCAGGTCCTGCACCGCCACGATGGGCCTTGTCAACCGGTGCCATATATGGACCCGAGGGATCGAGTCTTCACGCCCTCGATCGCCTCGTCGAGGCGCGCCGCATCAGAGCGATCGTGAGAGTGCCGGAAAGCCTCGTGAGCATCCAGAACCTCTTGAACCTCGCTGATCGGCACCATCGGTTCAGTCTTCCAGCCCTCACGCCTCAGAACTGCCGCCACCGAGCGGGCAGGGACGGGGAATTCAATTCCCTCCGTCCTGCGCCGGGCGATCCAAAGCTCCAGCTTTTTCTGCGCTGCCATGCGCGCTCCTCTCCAAACCCCTAACCGGAATCTTGAGGTGCGTTGCCAGAGTGGTCAAGATCACCGGGGTTCCTTTTGGCCGCCGTCCCCGCTAACTGATCCACCGCCGGCCGTAGCGCTGGGCCAAGTGGACCGCGCGGGTTCAGCGATCCCAGGCTCCAGGGGAAGGCCGCCTTGATCAGCCGGGGACGCATCCGCCTAAAACGATTGCTTTATCCGAGCATCCCTTGCGTTACAACGATTTTGAGATAAAAATGTTTCTAGACGGATGGGCCTGCGTCGGACACCGATCATCTTGATGTTGATGGCCTGCTCGGCTGGTTCCTTCGCAGCACGCACCGCAGCACGTCCGGCGCCCCCTGAGTTCTTCGGGATCGCTCCGCAGACCCAGCTGAGCGGTCTCGATGCCGCGTACATGCGCGCCGGAGGCATTCGCAGCGTCCGCTGGCCGGTCTCCTGGGGCGGCGTTCAGCCCGTCGAAGACGGGCCCTTCCTGTGGGCCGGCTTCGATCAGGTCGTCCAGGTAGCGGCTCGGCGTCGCCTCCGTGTTCTCCCCTTCCTCTCGGCGACGCCCTCCTGGGCCGCCCCAGACTTTCGGACATTGCCGGTCGTGACGCCGAAGCAGCGCCGCTCATGGAGCCGTTTCGTCAAGGCAGCGGTTCGACGCTACGGTCCCGGCGGCGGCTTCTGGCGAAGCCATCCCGCCGTGCCGGCGCTTCCCATCCGCACCTGGCAGGTCTGGAATGAGGCCAACTTCTTCTACTTCGCGCGGCCGATCTCGCCGCGACGATACGGGCGGCTCGTGATGGTCACGGGCAGAGCGATCAAGCGGATCGACCCGCGCGGTCGAG